>JADLCC010000541.1 GCA_020847425.1 Saprospiraceae bacterium | reverse complement strand
GCGCCCCTTTTTTCCGGGTTGAAATACGGCCCTTCGAGGTGGAGGCCCAGCAGCCCCTGTCCGCCCGACTGTATATACTCCCGGCAGGCGTCTATGGCCTGCCACATGGTTTCGAGTGGCGAACAGGAAAGGGTAATTTGAAAATATGCAGCGCCGCCGGCCCTGACCGTTTCGTAAGTAGCGCGGATCGTTTCGACGGTGGGTTCGTTGTTGAACAGTTTTCCCTGGCCGCCGTACACTTGCAGGTCGATCAACGCGGGCGCCAGGGCGCGGCCTTTGAGGTCGATCACCCCGGAATGGGTCGGAGGCGCTGCTGTGCTGACGGTCGTGATGCGGCCGTTCTCAACGGTGACATGCGCTTGTTCGAGTATTTCGGCACCGGTATACACCCGGGCATTGATGTAGGTGGTTTGCATGGGGCAAATATAGGGATGAGGGATGAGGAATGAGGAATGAGGAATGACCGAGCGTGATGTCCGACATCACGCTCGGTCATTCCTCATCCCTCATTCCTCATCCCTAGTACTCCTTCCCTTTCCATCACCGTCCGCAGCCGAACCCGTGCCCGGCTCAAGCGGCTTTTGATATTGCTGGATGTCCAGCCGGTCATTTGGCCGATTTCTTCCACACTGTGTTCGTGCAGGTAAAACAGTTCGAGGGCGACGGCGTCCTGTTCGTTCAGGCGGCGGATGGCATTTTGCAGCAAGCCGTATGTTTCCTGTTTTTCAAAAGAGGCTGATAAATCAGCATAATCCTCATTGCCGGAAAACGGCGCATCTTCCAGCGCCTGCCACGACATGTATCGTTTTACCCGCAGGCGATTGATCGCCAGTGAGATAGCAATTTTATAGAGCCAGGTACTGAATTTACTCCTACCCTGGAAATCGGGCAAGGCGCGGAAAGCGCGTAAAAAAGTATCCTGCATCACTTCCTTAACGGCTTCCGGATCGGAGAGGTAACGACTGAGGACGGACTGAACCAGGCGCTCGTAGCGGCGCATCAAAACCGTGTAAGCCTGTTGCTCGTTCATAGCGATCAGGGGGATCAGTTTTTCATCGCTCAATTGGGAGTAGGAAGAACCTGTTATTGCTTGCATTTGATTTGTCTTTGTTTTTGTTGAAACAAAGGTGGGATGGACAGGGGCAGGAGGTAAAATCAAATGCGCTGAATCGCCTTTGCGGGCGGATGAATTGCCAAAATGAAGGAACGAAATTTTGGGTGAAAGCACTTGGCATGACAAACTTGTGACATTCTTTAGTGCCTTTGTTTTAAAATAAATCTACGCCGAAAGGAACTTCCCAACAAGCCCCCCGGTTTATCCCTGCGTCCATCATTTAACATATCCTGCTAAGGCACCATATAAAGGGTTCGATTCCCTTTCAGGGTACGAGAAGATGCGGGACGGCCCCCAAAAAACCTTCTGAAAAGAAGTTTCGGCTGTTCCCGCATTGAATGGCGAGTGTGGCGTAAAGGCAGCGTTACAGTCTTCCAAACTGAAGGTGTCGGTTCGATTCCGGCTACTCGCACAATAAGTCTATTTTGAATGGGTAGCCCCGGTGCGCAGGTTTTGCCGCCGGGGCTTTTTTAGAGGTGAGAGGTGAGAGGGTGAGAAGTGAGAGGGCGTAGCGTACACCTGATTATTATGGGTATCCTGATCACCGTACTTAGATAATTTGTCGATATTATTTACGATAAAAATAATCTTAAATACCTGATTATCGGTAAGTATAACCACTCACAATTCACCACTCACAACTCACACTTACCACTTCTCCCCCTCCAATCCACCCGGTAAATCCTGAAAACAAAAAGGCCGTGTGAACCGGTAAATAGCCGTTGTTCCGACCGAAGTGCTGCGCGCGTCCGTTGTGGCGGGAAATGGCCCGCCATGCACCATGGCCGGACTGACTTCCACGCCGGTGGGAAATCCGTTAAAAACCAGCCTGCCCACTTTTAAGGTCAAAATATCGATAAGTTCCCGGTATTCTGCAAAATCCTCCGCCGTTCCGTGGATCGTAGCGGTCAAATGCCCCTGGAGACTTTTGGCAAATGCAAGTACGGATGCCTTGTTATCTGCCATGATACCTATGGTGGAAGGGCCAAAAACCTCTTCCGTGACGCCCGGATTGTCGATGGCGTGTGCTGTTGTTGTGATCAGTAAGGTCGGCGCTACGTCTTCCGTGTGCGTGAGGCTGGAAATACCTTCCTGCGTTTTCAGGTGCGCAATGCCGTTCAAAAATGCGTCGCGGATGCCGGATGTCAGCATGGCGCCGACGGAAATGCTATTCAGGTGTTCAGCGACCTGGCCCACAAAAGATTTATCGGAATTCAGCGCAACAAATATCCCCGGATTGGTACAAAACTGCCCGGTTCCCTGGGTGACGGAATTGGCAAAAGCCTGCGCCAATGCCGCCGCGTTTTTTTGCAAAGCGCCCGGCAGAAAAAAAACGGGATTGGTGCTGCCCATCTCCGCATACACGGGAATAGGCTCGGGACGGCGTACAGCAAGGTCGAACAAGGCTTTGCCACCCCGGAATGAGCCGGTAAAACCGACGGCTTTGATCAGCGGATGTTGTACCAATTGCATCCCTACTTCATGCGAAGCGCCATGCACCATAGAAAAAACGCCGTCGGGCATGCCTGTTTTGGCAGCGGCCCGGAGCAAAGCGCGTCCCACCAGCTCGCAGGTGGCCGGATGTGCAGGATGGGCTTTGAATACCACCGGACAGCCTGCGGCGAGCGCTGAAACGGTGTCGCCACCCGCCACCGAGACGGCTAAAGGGAAATTACTCGCCCCGAAAACAGCGACCGGGCCGATTGGAATCTGCACTTGCCGGAGGGCCGGTTTGGGCAATGGCTGCCGATCGGGCTGCGCCGGGTCCGTGGTGTCATTTTCCCACTTGCCATCGCGTAGCATGCCGGCAAACAGGCGCAACTGACCTACCGTCCGGCCTCGTTCCCCGGTGATCCGGGCTTCCGGCAGCGCCGTTTCCAGCGATGCCGTTTCGATCAAAACTGCTCCCAATCCCAGTATTTCTTCCGCAATCGTTTCCAGAAAAGCCGCTTTTTCGGCGCCCCTGACCTTGCGGTACTGTTGGAAAGCCTGGTCGGCCAATTCGACTGCCCGGTCAATTTCCGCCCCGGTTGCTTCATGAAAAATAGTAGAAAGTGCTTCGCCGGTAGCGGGATTGAAACCGGTGAATGTTCGGCTGCCTGCTTTGGCAAGGGTATTTCCGATGAGTTGTCCGCCTGTTAATTCCATTAAGCAACAATGTTTTTAAGTGTTCCGATTGAATCGATGCTGATCATAATTTCGTCGCCGCTTTGCAAGGTAAACGGAAAATCCGGTACGATGCAGGTGCCGGTCATCAGGAATACGCCTTTGGGAAAACTAAGTTCCCGCGTCAGGTAGTCGACCAGTTCCGTATGGGATCGTTTCATCTGGGAAATCAGGGTGTCTCCGCTAAAAACCAGTTCGCCATTTCTATGAATTTCAAGGCTGATTTTTGTATCCGGCGCAATCGGTTTTTCCGGCACATACAGGCAGGGGCCCAACCCGGCACAATGATCATACACCTTCGCCTGCGGCAGATACAGCGGGTTTTCGCCTTCAATGCTGCGTGAACTCATGTCATTGCCGATCGTATAGGCTGCAATTTTGCCGGAGGAAGTAATAAACAAGGTCAATTCCGGCTCCGGCACATCCCAGGTGGAGTCTTTGCGGATGCGTACATAACCGCCATCACCCACCGCCCGTATTGCTGTACCTTTAAAAAACAGTTCCGGTCGCTCGGCTTCATACACTTTATCGTAAAAAGTGTCGCCTCCAGATTCTTTGGATTCTTCCATGCGGGCGACTTTGCTGCGCAGGTAGGTTACGCCCGCCGCCCAGATTTCCTGGCTTTCAACGGGTGCAAGGATGGTTTGTGATGCGAGCCATTCCAGGCCGCCGACCGGCTTTCGGGTGGCGATATCACGCTGCATCTGCTCATGCAGGTCATCCCGGTTGATATAGGCATCCCAATCGGGATTGGGCAATTGAAAGCAGTTGTTGTCGGCTCCAATGATAATGCTGTCGGGGGTTTTGTATAGTTTCATGGATGAATGATTTTTAAATGCAGAAGAATTGGTCAGAACAT
>JADLCC010000540.1 GCA_020847425.1 Saprospiraceae bacterium | reverse complement strand
GTGTCGTTGACCGACATGAATTGCAGCCAGTCGATATCATAAATCCCCTCGTACAAATCGCGCTCGTTGTACGCCGAAAAGGCATGGATCGGCATCAACACACGCAGGGCGGTGCGCAATTCGTAATTTGCCCGGTACATCATGCGCCGGTCGCCGTCGAACGCAACTGCACGTTTCAATTCGCGGATGCCTGTAGCGCCCAGTTCATGCAGTTCAGTTGCCAGCACCGATTCGAGCCCGGCAGCGGTTTTTACGATATATGCTTGTATCATGGTGTAATAATGCTTATCTGAAAGGCAATTCAATAGTGTCCGTAGAAACGGAATAACCTGAAAAATTGCCGTATCCGCCGCTGATATTATTAAAAACGGCATCCGGGTCGCTTAATGGCAGGTTGTTGCCTTGCCTGGCAACAGAAAGATGATAGCGGTAAAATTCTTCCGAAAGGGTACGCCATTCGATATAAAGGCGGCGCGGGCGTTCGTTTTGTGCAGGCCTGTAAAACACCAATGCATTGACATTCAGGGTTTTAACTCCATCGCCCCAATATTTTTCATTGATCAATACGACAGGTTCCGCAATGGTATGCAGCAGTGCCAGTGTGCGACCGTCGGCCGAGTACCCTGCCTGTTCGTTTTCATAAGTGAAATCCACAACAGGAATGCTGTCGATAAATTCCAGCACATCGATGTCTGTAGTCAGGTTAAACGCAAAATAGTGCGCTCCGGGAGGCAGACTCGATAGCTCCATCGACAACGGAATCCGCAATGCTTTATACCCTTCATCCAGGTCTACAACAGTCACCTCTTCGGGGAGAACCGAAATCGGTTGGATGGGTATGTGTTGCGGCACAAAACTGCTTGCTTCGGCCAGTGGCATACCTGCGATACGTGCCGCCATAGAATAACGCACGCCTGCCTCCACTGTGTCGCGGCTTTCCCAGTAAGCGTTTCTGCCTGTGCCTTTTTGAAATAATTTATCGAGGAAAAAACCTTCTTTGGAAACGCTCACATCCACCGCACTAGGCGGAAAAGGATCGCTACCATCGTTGACGGACTGACTCAAGTTAATTTTGATCCGGAAAGGCTGCCCTGGTGTAAAATGGCAGATCGCAACAATTTTGGTTTCTTCTTCCGGCAAATCTATGATGACTTCGCGGGCGCATTGCACACACAAAAGACCGATCATGACGAGGATACTGGAAAAAAAGAAACGCATGTATTTTGCTATTGGCCGCAAATGTACGGATGATATAAACAGAAGACGTTCCCAACAATCTGTAAACGTTAAATTTTAATTTCGTAACGAAAAACAGGCAGCAAAGGCAACAGGGTGTACTGAATGGCTTTACCCCGAATTTCGCTGTCCGTATCTATAGAAAGGTAAAACGGATTCGCGCGGTTGTAGGAGTTGTACACACCGAGTTGAATGTTGTGCCGCATTCTTTTGGTGCTGAAATGAGCATTCAAAGCCAGATCCAGCCTGTGGTAATTGGGCAGCCGGTAACCATTCACTTCCGTGTATACAAAAACCTCCCGCTCCACTTCTCCTTCCACCGATTCGTGGCGGTATTTGACACCGGTCAGGGTAATGGGATTGCCAATGGCGAAGGCCCACACCGCGCTGGCATCCAGCCAGTTGCTCAGGCGCTGTTGAAGGGTGATTTTCAGGTCGTGCGGCCGGTCGAAACGAAACAGGAATTCCCGCCCGGAATTGATTTCAGGGAAGGTTCGGGTCGTTTTTGATAAAGTATAGGCAATGGAACCTGTGGTCGCTCCGGTGTTTTTTTCGAACACCATTTCTAAGCCTTTGCTGCGCCCAGTTCCGGAAGCGATGCGGTCTTCCCAACCGCTGGCATCTTCGGCGCCGCCCGTAAAAAGCGCGTCATTGGAAGAGAGAAACGTAAATACGCGGTCGAGGTTTTTATCATATGCTTCCAACTGCCAGCCCCATCCGCGTTTTTGCCAACTGATGCCTGCGGAGAATTGCCGTACTTGTTCCGGCGGCACTTTCCGGGTCGAAGGCACCCATAATTCAAAGGGCAGGCTGACATTAAAGGAGCCGATCTGGTGCAGGTATTGCGTCATCTGGTGGTAGCCGCCCCAAACATTCCAGCCGGAGGATTTTCCCCAGCGCACGCGTAAGCGGGGCTGCAGCGACCGGTAATTGACGTTTTCTCCCTGAAAAACGGATCCGTTCAGCCCGGTTTCCACATGCACGTCTTTGACCGGTTCAAATTCCGAATCGAAATACGCCTCCACTTCATTGGCCGTAAAACGTTCATTGTTCAGCAAAATACTGGCCAGCGAGTCGATCGCTGTAGGCGACTGCCCTGGCAACTGGAAGTTGACGGACAGGGCGCCGGGCTGAAAATTGTGCTGCGTGAGGGCGGCGCCCCAGCGCAACGTCAGCCGGTTGTTGATAAAAAAAGTAAAATCCGTTTTTCCAGATATATCACGAATAAGGGTTTGATACAGTTGTGCGTAGTCGTACAGAACCTGGTACTTACCGGAAGGGAAAAGGGCTTCCGAATTGAAGGCCAACTGGCTGCCATAAATAAAACGGCTGTACCGCAGGGTGGTATTGGTAAACAGGTTGTTGCTCAGCAGGTGGTTCCAGCGCAATGCGGCGATAGCATTGCCCCAGTCGGATGTGATCGTGTACCGATCGGTGACCAAGCCGTTCGGGTTGTTGTACAATTGTATAAAACTGTTGCGAAACCGGTCGCCACCCGAGTAATAACTGAAATAAACGCGGTCCTGATCCGACAAAACGTAGTTCAGTTTCAGGTTGGCGTCATAAAAACGATAATTGACCTTGTCGCCGGAAAAAGTCAGCAAATTGCCTTTTTTGCTAAAAAAATTAACCCAGGGGCCAAGATAAGTGGTTCGAACGCCCAGCAAAAACGAACTTTTATCGCGCTGCAGCGGGCCTTCCAGCGCTATTGAAGAAGCAAACAAGCCGGTTGCTACACTGGCGTGGTAATCTCTGAAATTGCCATCGCGGGTGCGGACATCCAGCACCGAAGCCACCCTGCCGCCGTACCTGGCCGGGAAATCACCTTTCCACAAACGTACATTGCTCACCGTCGACGGGTTGTAAATAGAAAAAAGGCCCAGGGCGTGGCTGGGGCTGTACACCGGTACGTCATCGAGCAGGAACAGGTTGTGATCCGCATTCCCGCCGCGCACATGCAAACCGCCCAGGCCGTCCACACCCGTTTGAATACCGGGCTGCAAGGCTGTTTGCCGGAGCAAATCGGCTTCGCCGCCGGGCATCGGCAGGGAATGCAAGTCATTGCCTGTCAGGTATTTAGGGCTGCCGCCTTTCTGGTTTTTGGATTCCGGATCTACATTATCTCGGATGACTACTTCCGGCAACCTGTTGTCCGGATGCAATTGAAAACGAACCATCCGGTCCGATTGAACGGGTAGATACAGTTTTTCAGGCCGGTAACCGATATAGGAAATGGTGAAACTGTATTCCCCTTCGTCGAGGCGCAGACTAAAAAAACCGTATTCGTTGCTGACTGTCCCGGCGCTTTTTTCAGACATGGCCCGGATGCTTGCTCCGATCAGGCGTTCACCTGTTTCGGCATCCTGCACATAACCACTGAGCGTGTATTTCTGGTTTTTTTTGAAAAAAACGACTTGAGAGCCATCGTATTTGAAACTTACTTTGGCGCAGGCGCTGATTTGCTCCAAAAGCCGGGACATCGGAATTTTTTGCACCTCGATATCGAGCGGTTCGCATCGGCTGAAAAAGCGGTCGTTGAAAGCAATATTAATGCCCGTCTGGCGGCTCAATTGCACCAGCGCATCAGACGGATAACAATTCCGGCAGGTAAAATCCAGGGGCGCAGAAAGGCGATCCTGAGCAATCAAATGATTGATTACCAAAAAGTTGAAGAAAAAGAAAAGTGCCGCAAAGAATTTACGCATGCCTAGTAGTACAAACAGGGTCGCAAGTTAAGGATCTCCGAAGGGATGTCCGGCGCTTTAACCAAATTTTCACCGGTACTGTCGGGGATTAACCCTCGTTAGCAGCATTTAGTCGAAGCATTTTAGAGAATCTTCGAGAGTTCCTACCATAGCGACAGCATTTGACATACTTTTGCGGCTCTTTTGAAATGTGTTAAAGATGGAAGAAAAACAAAGTCAGATAAGTACGTTCGTCGGCATGGGCCTTATTTTCCTGTTGCTGTTCCTGTGGATGCAATACTCCAAGCCACCTGAACAGCCGGAACAGGCTGCTGAACAGACGAGCGCGCCTCAACAGGCGGCAGCGCCACAACAGGCCGCTCCCCTGAATCAACCCGTTGCACAGGCTGTAACAGATTCGGCCAATCAGGTGATGACCAATGCCCGGTTTGGACCGTTTGCCGCTGCCGGCGCCGGCAAAGAACAATTTGAAACCCTCGAAAACGACCTGGTTAAACTGACCTTCAGTACAAAAGGCGGACGGATCAAAGAGGTGTTTTTGAAAAAGTTTGAAAAAATCAGCGCCGATTCCGCAGGTACGGAAACCAAAAACCCCGTGCGCCTGCTCGAAGACGATAAGAACCGTTTCGAGTATGAATTGCCGGTAAATGGTACCGCTGCCGGGAAAATCCTATCCAGCGACCTGTATTTCACAGCAACTAAAAATGGCAATACCCTGACGTTCCGCGCCGATGCAGGCCAGGGCCGTTATTTTGAACAGCGCTACACCCTCCGTGCCGATGATTATGCCATCGATTACCAGGTGAGCGGCAATGGGTTGCAAAATGTGTTGTCACAACAACAATTGCGGCTCAACTGGGTGAACCACCTGGACAAACTGGAAAAAAACCAGACCTATGAGCGCACCATGTCGTCGGTTTATTTCAAAAAATCCAGCGATTCACCCGACTACTGCGACTGCCGCAATAATGACGTGGAAAGCCTCGGGCAAGAGCCTGTTCAGTGGTTTGCTCACTCTAACCAGTTTTTTAATACTTCGGTTCTGGCGAATGGTTTTGCTTTCCGCGAATTTGTAGGTGAAACGATGATGTTCACCGATGCGGACCCCGACCTGAAGTTGCTGCGCACTACTGCTGTCGTACCTTTCGAGAGCGGAGTGGCCAATATGACCCTTTACTCCGGCCCCAATGAATTCGACCGGCTGCGCGCTATGGGCTCCAACCTGGAAGATATTATCCCCTTCGGCGCCAGTATTTTCGGAGCGATCAACCGCTGGGTCATGCACCCGATTTTTGAGTTTCTCTCCCGGTATATCGGTATGGCGGGTATCGTCATTCTGATGCTGACCCTGCTGGTAAAACTGCTGGTATACCCGCTGACTTACCGCATGGTGCTGAGCCAATCCAAAATGTCGGCCTTAAAACCACAATTGGAGGCCTTGAAAAAGAAACATGGCGACGACCAGCAGGCGATGAGCGTGGAGACCATGAAACTGTACAGCACCTACGGCGTCAACCCGCTGGGCGGCTGTCTGCCGGTATTGCTGCAAATGCCGATCTGGTTTGCCTTGTATCGTTTTTTCCCTGCCAGCATCGAATTCCGGCAACAAAGTTTCCTCTGGGCCACCGACTTGTCCAGTTATGACAGCATCATGCAGTTGCCTTTTCACCTGCCGTTCGGCGCGGGTAGCCATATCAGCCTCTTCACCCTGATTTGGGTGGTGACAACCCTGTGGTACACCTGGTACTCCATGAAACAAATGGATGCCAGTTCCATGCAGAATGACCAGATGAAAGTGATGAAATACATGCAGTACTTCATGCCTGTGATGTTCATGTTTTTCTTCAACTCTTTCGCGTCAGGCCTGACCCTGTACCTGTGTTTCAGTAATATCCTGAACATCGGCCAGACGGTGGTGACCAAACAGTTCCTGATCGACAACGAAAAGATAAAGGCCAAACTGGAAGTGCAAAAAAACAAGCCCAAAAAGACGGGCGGTTTCCGCGAACGCCTGGAAAATGCGATGAAGGAACAACAGAAGTTGAAAGAAGAGCAGGAGAAGAAGGCGGCGAAGAAGAAGTGAGGATTCAGGTGAAATAGAACACGGATTGAACGGATGAGACACGGATTTTGATGAAAAATCCATTTGATCCGTGTCTCATCCGTTCAATCCGTGTTCCATTAAATCCACTCCAATCCGTTTCCATCTTCCTTAAAAATCCTCAAAATACACCCGCGCATTGCGCCCCACGTTCCGTTTCATGGTGGTGGCATCGTCATAATTATCCCCCTCGTATTGTTCCCCGGCATTTCGTGCATACAACACCCGTTCCCAGCGCGGGTTGTTGATTTCTCCGCGTGCATTGGAGTGCAGCAGGATAAAATCTTCGCCGGCCAGCGAGGGATTGTAAAACAGGAATTTGACGTTGCGCTGCCTGGTTTTGGGGAAATTGTAGTACACCCAGATTTCATAAGGCGGCGCCGAAGGATCGTCTTCCACCCGGATCAGGTCATCCGGCCGGCCGAAACGCATGTATGACCGACCGCGATCCGTTTCAAAACCATAACGGAATCCACTTTTGAATTTTGCGTCTGCAGCGCGGGCAATTTCCATGTATTGCCGGTAGGCTAGTTCCGGATTATTGGCATCGTTGCGCACAAAATAGCGGAACAGGAAATAACGCATTTGTTTCAGGTCGCCGGATTTCAGAACGGTTTGCAGGGTAGCCGATTCTTCGTCTCTGAGCAGTGGCCCGATCGCCCGCAGGCTGTAGCGCAGTTCGGGTTCTTCCAGGTTTTGTACAAACTGCTTGGCCATAACGTCGTCGGTCAGGTCGCTTTCATTGAGTTGCAGGAAAGGGTTGCTGCGTTGGAATACCAGTTTGTGGTCTTTCAGGAGCACATTGGCGGCATTGCGCAATTCAACCGTCAGCAGGTAATTGCCACTCTGTAATTCGCTGATGTCCATTTGTACCAGCAAAGCGTCCATAGCGGATGGCTTTTTGTGTTGAGAGCCTACCGATATCAGGTTTTTGATCCCGTTGCCTGCTTCCTGTTCGATCAGGTAGCGCACGGTGTAACTTTCGTCCGTACCGAGGCTTTTGTTGCTGTTGTATATTTCAGCGTAAAAAGCCAGTTTCGTGGCATAACGATCGTAAAATGCAAAAGGCAAAGGCTCCAGGTAGTATCCGTTTTTGTTGAAAGGACCTTCCGAATTGTCGGCCCGGAATCCGCGCAGCAATTGTGGCTGGGATAAGTAAATTTGATCTGTAATATCGACCAGCAGCGGAATTTCCATCCGGTCGGTATTGGTGGTATCGTTCACATCCACGCAACTGATTTCCAGTACATATGCACCATTGGGAACGGCCAGTCGTTTTACATCCAGCAGGGCGCGCGGGACTTCTACCAGGGGGCTGGTGAGGATGTATTTTTCATAATTGACGATGTTATCGCCTTTTTTGATCATGATAAGCACTTCCACAGCCGCTTGCAGGTGGGTGCTGTCGGCTTGTTTGAACGTGACAGAACCGCCCGCAACTTCGATGTTGATTTCAATATACGGCTTGTCGGGCGTGGCATAAACAGCGTAGGAAACGCCGGTGTCGAGCGCAGAAAGCGTCAGAGGCAGCAAAAGGGCTGCGAGCAGGAAGGAAAAGGTTGTTTTTTTCATAGCTACAAGAAGAATAAGTAGTTATCGGTTATCAGTTATTTGTTATCCGGCTTGAAATTCAAGCATTTGTATGAAAACAACGCAAACTGATTTTATGCGTGACTTAAATGGCAAAATGACAATTTAGGCGGGATGTACCAGGCACAATATCTGCTACAACGTCGAACAACTACAGCAAGATTTTTTCAAAAGTCAGGTTTCTGAGCGGTGTTGGTAGGGGTTTTGACAAAAGCCTATGGGGAAGAAATCCGTTATTTCGCACCAAATTATTGTCGCCAAACGCAATGTGAAAATTTGACAACTTTTTAAAAAGTTGTCAAATTTAGCACCTGCCCCAAACATTATTGAGCACTCAGTCACTCCTTCAAAACGAAATAAAGATACATTGCCTTTTGTAAAATAAGTACCGCATTACAATCAGTTTGCGCCACTTTTTATACCAATGCTTGAGTGTCAAGCCAGATAACCAATAACTGATAACCAATAACTACGCTATTACAAATCCCCCGTTTCGCGCAGCATATCCTGCATCATTTGCAACTGGTTGTTGAGCATCCTTTTGATTTCAAACAATTCAAACCTGTAATTGAACAGGTAGTCGTGGTTTTCGTAGTGGTTCTCGCGGATCGGGAAAACGCCCAGGAAATTGGCATGCCAGCGGATACGGCCTTTGCCGGTCAGTTCGAGTAAGGGCAACTCCAGAAAAATATCCTTTGGGAAAAAGATATAAATCCCTTTCATCTTTCGGATAATATCGATTGCGATGGCGCGCTCCGGCCGCCTGTTTTCATAGCGGTATTCGCTGATTTCATGAAAATAGCGCTCTCTTTGGTCGGCATAGCGGCGCATGGCAATCCGCTCGCGGACATCCGACAAACGAAACGCCCCATGCTCCATATCGCGCAATTGTTGCAATACGGTGATTGCGTCGAATGCCTGCCCGGCGGGTATATTCAGCCATTTGCCTTCCGGGCTGATATGAATCCATGCAAATTTGATCTCTTCCGTTATTTCCGCAAACACAAAATCGAGGTAACGCCGGTCGGGATGCAACTGGTATCCCGCCAGGGCTTCCTGCAACAATCGGATGACTTCTCCTTGCTGGTTTTCCTGCCGGCTTTTGACGTTTTCATAAGCGGGCAGGATCCTTTTGTTGAACAGGTTGAGCGCTATCATTTCCCGCAGCGATGCTTCGGTGTAATGTGGACAAAGCAGCATGACCCGGCGGAGTTCGGCCTGCGCATCATAACCCAAAGCAAGGCTGTCCGCATGGCTTATCAACGGAGCATGAGGGTTGTGGTGCAGCCAAACGAGCAGTCCGTTGCCGCATAGTTCATGGATGCAGCGCTCCAGATAATCGTGCCCTTTATCAGGGAATGCCCGGTATGAAACCTGCCAGCGGCGCAGACAATCAATCAGTTGTCGTCGAGCATCCCATTCATCCATCCGCCGAAAATCGGTGTACGACAGCCCTTTGACAACGGATTGAAACAGCTGCTCCGTATCTTCCAGGTATTGCAGATAAACGCTCTTTTTGATATTGGGCTGCACTTGTAACCAGCCAGCGCGGCCGGAATAGTCGTTGATAATCTTTTGTACAATGGCATACACATCGAATGCATATGCGGTGCATTCCGGAACGGATATCACTTCGCCGCGTTCATCGAGGGTAAACCAACGCACCGGTGGGGCTTCGGAGGTCTCGGTGGACTCCAGCAGTTCCGGCAGCAGGTATTCCAGTGCCAGCCGCAAAAAAGAGGCCTCTTCCGTTTCACCGAAAATATGGGCGCCCAGCAGGCAGGCATAGGTAAAACGGATTACGGAAAGGCGCGTGTCGGTAAACGGTCGGCGGCGTTTGTTGTCCTCAACAATTTGGGCGGCCAGGGTTTGCCTTTTGGCCAGCAGGCTTAAATACAAATCCTCGCGCAGCAATGCCTGGGTTTTGACGATTTTACCGGGATCATCCGCCTCCATTTCCTGCAGGATTTCCAGCAGTTCGTGAATTTCTCCCAGCAGGTCGAAATGGCCATCCGGGACAAACTGAAAATGCTCGCCTACCACGTCTACCCGGCGCACCCAGGCGCATTTACCGCCGCCGCAGCATTCGATCACGGCCGCTTCCAGCAGTTCTTCGGAAGGGTACACCAGTCGGCAGACTTTCAGTGTGTCATCCAGAATGATGCGCAGTGGAATCCGGTTATCAGGCACCGATTCCGTGTGTTTGCCGGTGTGCAGGATGGGGTCGTTCGGGAAACGGTGGTACACCCTTAAAGCGGCATCCGAAATGGCCTCCGAGGCGATGGCCAGGTTGTGGAATGTGGTGGATGACACGCATTTGCCTTCGCGCTGGTAATCGCGCAGCCGGCTGGCAAACATCAGCACGTGTTGCAGCAAGCGGTCATTGCCCGTCATGGCTTCCTGAATCACCCGCATGGGCGTCTCTTTTTGCAGGAAGGTAATCAGCAGAAATTCAAATAGTTGCGCCGATTGCGGGTCTATTTTGGTGCGCACATGGTCGCAATGTGCAAATGCCTGGGCGTAGTTTTTAACGGCCATGGCGTCTTTGGCCAGCAACAGACTCCGGCGAAAATCACTTTTTTGCTCAAATGACAGGAGCCCAATTTGTTCCAGCGATTCCTGCTCCCTGGGGCCTACGGGCAGGTTGAGCGTTTCGGGGATATCTATTTCATCGACCGGCACAAAAAACGGCGGCACGGTCGTCTCGTCGCGGCTGTCGCTGACGAAGTGAAAATAATCCCGGATAAAAAGCCCGCGCCAGTTGCGCACCAGGTCTTCTTCCCGCAAATACTCGATGGCGTATTGCAGGTCTTTCTGGATGGGTTGCGTTTTTTCAGCCAGTTCGCCGACGCTGATTTGTGAAAGGCGCGTTTTTTCACGCAGGTGCCGGAAGGCATCCTCGATGTCGAGAATGATCCGTTTCACCTTCACATTTTCGATGATATGTTTGAGCAGGGCCAGCAAAGGAGCGTGGTTGATCCGGTCGGTCTGGGCCAGCAACCTGGCCCGCACGCCTTCTATATCGAGCGGCAGTTCCACTTTAGCGCCGGGCATATCGTTGCTGCGGGGTGCGGCAGCAAGCACGGACAATACGGACTGAACGGCACGGAGCAATTGACGGTCACGTGCAATGCCCTGATTTTCAATAGTTTCTCCGGGAGAAAGGGCTGCCGGGAAAGTTTGCAGAATAGCAGGAACGGCGGCCTCACGGGCCTGTATGTGCGCGATCTGCAAACCCGGACGTTCCCTTTGGGTCGCTACGGCTTGTGTAGCCTCCCAAAATACATCGGGCGTATCCTGGTAATTCATGGAAAGCACGGCTACAAAAAGGTCGGCTTTTTCCAAAAACGCTGCCGCCTGTTTGCGAAAGGCTTCTGTGGGAACGGTGCTTCTGTCCCAGAATATGACCTCCCGCGGTTGTGTCAACAGTTTCAACTGGCGCTGCACATCGCGCGCCGTGCCGGCGTCGGCAGCATCGTAAGAGAGGAAAATGCGGACAGGTTTATTCATTCGGGGGCAAATATAGTATTTAGTGTATAGTGTTTAGTGTATAGTGTTTAGGGCGCTTTGCCCAGAAATACGAGCTGATGCCAAAGGCGAAGCGCCCTAAACACTATACACTAAACACTAAACACCAAACACTATTTGGAGCGCAGCATCGCCGCTATACCCGCAGAAAGCCCGAAACCGCCCAGAGCGCCCATGAACATACGCGTGATAATCGGCCCCAGGGGCTGTACACCCGGGTTTTGTATGGCTTTTTCCAGTTCCTGGATACGTTCGCGGAATCGGTTGGCTTGTTCCGGATCACCGAGTCCGGCCGACAATTGCGCTTTTAATCCGGACAATTCAATACCCATTTCCGTCTGGATCAGGCCGGGATCAGCAAGATGCAGCCCGTAATAAAACAGCCAGTACCCGAGGTTGATCAGCAAAAAAACAGTGAAAGGCACACGCAGTATTTCCCTGAAATCGCGGTCCGTACCTTTTTCCGCGCAATCCTCCTGTGCTGCCTTGTACATAAAAAACAGGTACATCACCATGCTGCCCCATTGCAGCAGCGGACTGAGAAAATGTTCTTTTTTAGAAAAATAAAGCAGGGAAAAATAAAAAACAATCACAACAGCGCCGAGCAGGCCGTATTTCAGTGCGGGATTTTTCATGCGGATAAATATGAGTTGGACCTGGTGGTAACAAACAAAAGAGGCTATCTCGTAAGGTTGATGAAGGTTGATAAGGGTTGATAAAGTTGATAATAAGCACTCGTTAGACCAGAATGTCCACTTTCCGAGCGGCAATTATCAACCTTATCAACCCTTATCAACCTTCATCAACCTCAAGAAACAACCTCTTTAGGTGCGGTAAAGGTACGCCGGAACTTGTTTGAAACGGCGAATGAAAAGTAATTTTTAGCGGTTAGGGAACGACTCGCGTTTCATAAACAAACCGGCGATCAGGCCGATAATAACGCCAACGAAAGCGCCGCCGAACACTTGAGTTATGGCAAGGAAAGTGGGGCTCATAAATGCACCAGCCATACTCATGGCCATTTCAATTTGTTCTTCACTCATGCCCTGCGCCTCGTATTGCGCCATCATGGCATCTTTCATTTGCGCTTCAAAACCTGTGTTAATGATATTCAGGTACAACATCATAAATATGGCGCCCATAACGCCTGCTACCAGGCCAGTCAAAGTGCCGATGCCTACACAGCGGCCGAGGCTGATGGATCCGCCCAGTTGTTCGTCGCGATCGATTCGGATAGCGGCGATTACTGCCCAGATCGCCACAGCAAAACCAACCAGCATGTACACATATTTGATGGGGCCGGTGGTAGGCAGGGAAGGATCTGTATTCGTAAGAAACCCGACAAGTGTAGTCAGGATACTGGTGCCCCCCCAAATAGCGCCGTAGCGAAGCGCCAGGTGTTTAAAGGGTATGGTAGAGGGGTCTGGTGTAGATGGTCTGTCAAGTACGTCCATTTCGTTTTAGTTTTAATGAAAGATTGATTTTGGGTCGAAAGTAGGTGGTAAGTTGTTGTTCACCCATTTTTTGAACGACTATTTTCATGTTTTTGCCGACCAAATTCGCGCATCGACAGATTATGCCGAACTTTGCCGCGAAAAAATGGTTGTTAGGTCGCCGGTTTTTTTCCAGCCACCAGCCTTTATCCTCCTGACTATGTCTGATTCTTCTGCTACTGCCCCAAAGTTTAATTATTCGCTTTTCCGCCGCGTCATGTCGATGGTGAAGCCGTATAAAACAACGTTCTATTTTGTAACAGTACTGAGCCTGGTGATGGCCCCTTTGGCTGTTATGCGGCCCAAACTGTTGCAGGAGATGGTGGACAACTATATTTTTAAAGACAATATGCAGGGTATGACTTTTCTTGCCTGCATCATTCTGGGTTTACTGGTGTTGGAAGTAGTGCTGCGCTACTTTTTCCTGTATTATGCCAACTGGCTGGGGCAGGCGACTATCCGCGACCTGCGGGTGCGGGTTTTTAACCATGTGACGAACCTGAACCTGAACTATTTTGATAAAACGCCGATCGGACAAAGCACAACCCGCACCATCAACGATATCGAATCGATCAACACCATTTTCAGCGAGGGCAGCGTCACGATCCTGGCCGACCTGATGACTATTATTTTTGTGCTGATCGTCATGTTTACTACTTCCGTAAAACTCACGCTGGTGGTGTTGTCCGTTTTTCCGCTGCTGATCTGGGGTAGTATTCAGTTCAAGGAAAGCGTCCGGAAGAGTTATGAAAAAGTGCGCAACCACATCGCTACGATGAACGCGTTTTTGCAGGAAAGGATCGGCGGCATGCGGATCGTACAGATTTTTAATGCAGAAGAGCGCGAGGCGCAAAAATTTCGCCAGATCAACCGCGACTACACATCCGCCAACCTTAAAGCTATTAATGCGTATGCTATATTTTTTCCGGTAGTCGATATTATTTCTGCCCTGTCGCTGGGCCTGATGGTCTGGTACGGCGCTCGCGGCGTACTTTCAGAAGACGTGACCATAGGCACCATGGTGGCATTTCCGCTGTATATCGGCATGTTGTACCGCCCGATTCGTATGCTGGCGGATAAATTCAATACCCTTCAAATGGGCCTCATCGCTGCCGAAAGGGTGTTTAAACTGCTGGAAAACAACGATAAAGTACAAAACACCGGCACCCTTGCTCCGGAGCGCCTCAAAGGCCACGTCGAGTTCGATCAGGTGTGGTTTTCTTACCACAGCACTGAACCTGAAAATAACCGGGTGCTGCAAAATGTATCTTTTGACATACCGCCGGGGAAAACCCTGGCCATTGTCGGTAGTACGGGCAGCGGCAAAACGACCATTATCAGCCTGTTGGGCCGTTTTTATGAAATTCAATCGGGAAGTATCCGCATCGACGGGCATGACCTGCACGATTACGACGTATTTGCGCTACGCCGCCGCATAGCCGTTGTGCTGCAGGACGTGTTTCTTTTTTCCGGTACCGTGATGGAAAACATCACGTTGCGCGACCCGAATATTTCGGAAGAGCAGGTGATCGAAGCGGCAAAAATGATTGGCGCTCACGCCTTTATCGAAAGGCTGCCCGGGGGGTATCAATACCAGGTGATGGAGCGCGGCGCGACACTTTCCATGGGGCAACGCCAGTTGATCTCTTTCGTGCGGGCGCTGGTCTTTAATCCGGATATCCTGATCCTCGATGAAGCGACCTCTTCCATAGACCCGGAATCAGAGTCGGTTATTCAATTTGCGATTGAAAAATTGATTGCGCGCAGAACCAGCATCATTATCGCGCACCGCCTGAGCACCATTCGCCATGCCAATAATATTCTGGTGCTCGATAAGGGGGAAGTCAAAGAATTCGGGCCGCATGAAGCCCTGCTGGACATCGAAGGCGGGAAGTACCGGGAACTGTATGAGAAGCAGTTTTTGAAGGTGGAAGCGTATTGAGTGTTTTGGTGTTTTGGTGTTTTGGTATTTTAGTGTTTTAGTGTTTTGGAGAACCAACTCAAGCATTGTAAATGAAAGTGTGCGGAATATCTGAATAAAGATGCTGATCGCACAATTTCATTTACAATGCTTGAGTTGCCACTCCAAAACACTAAAACACACCAATCACTATTTCTTCATTTTCCACTCCTCAATGCTCTTCGCATTCATGCGCTGGTAGTCGGCATTGCCTTCTTTTTTAGCCAGCTCGCTGCTTTTTTCAGCCGTAGCGATCGCGTCTTTGTAACGACCCAGATCAGCCAGAATATTTGCTTTCAGGCGCAGGATCCAGAATTTGTCGCCACCTTTTGTCAGGCACTGATCCACCCATGACAAAGCCTGGTTCAGGTCTTTTTTCTCTTCGTAGTAGTAACGGGCTGCTGCGTAGTAGGTGTTGGCATTTGGACCTTCCATCTGCGATTTAATGTCGGCCATTACTTTCGCGTCGGTATCCATCGTGAAAGGCACCACTACTTTGGTGCTTTCCCAGCTGATTTCGAGGTCGGCGCCGTTGTTTTTCAGGTTAGCGATTTCAATTGTGAAGGTTTCTACATAGTTTTTCGTTCCTTCTTTTGAAACTTTTACGCTGGCTGCCACATCTTCTTTTTTGAAATCGGCGGCAGATGGCGCGCCCCAAAAAGTTGTGTTTTTGTAGAAAATAACCTCCCAATTCATTTCACCAGGAACAGTATACAGCGCGTAAGTGCCTTTTGGAAGGCTGGTTTCGCCTACTTTTACATCTTCACCAAATGTGATTTTAGAACAGCCATTGGCGCCGGTGCGCCAGAGTTCGTTGAACGGTACCAGATCGCCAAACACTTTACGACCTTTAGCACTTGGACGGGAATATTCCACCTCTACTTTAGTAAGGCCGACTTCCTGGCTGATCTTTCCAGTGGGACTAGGCTGCGGGGTTTTGATTTGTGCTGCAAGGAGGGTAACCAGCATGGAGCAACATGCTGTCAGAAAAATAGATTTTTTCATGTTAAAATTGAAAATTAGGTTTTAAAAATGTTGGTGTAAAAACACCTGTTCGGTAAAATGGTTGGCAAATGTAGTCGAAATATCGTAGTTGAAATAAAGATGACCCGTCAGGAAAGTGTAAGATACCCTATTCTTGCAAGCGCTTTTTGGTCGAAAGAAAAAGGGGGCAATTTTACAACTGCCCCCGATCAAAATGAAATTACCTAATTCAATTGAAGTAGTATTCCGTTGATGAAGCACGGGGTTACGGCTTCACTTTAAATTTTACCGTTTTTGTTGTGGTGTGCGCGCTGTGGTCTTCCACCGTAATAGTGAGCGTAACGGGCGTTTCAGCCGACACAGTAGGTGTAAAGTGTTCATCGAAGTGGTAATCTGTTTCGTCATGTACAGTTGGCGTGGCGCTAAACAATACCGAATTATCGGCATCTTTGGTCACATTGATTTCCATTTCATGCAAACTTTCGTCTGTTACAGTGCCGTGAATATGCACTTCTCCGCTGACCACTTCATTTTCAGCAGGTTCTTCCAGGGTGATGACCGGTGCGTTGCTGTCATCTTCATCATGGTCGTGGCAAGCAGTAAAGGTTCCAGCAAGCGTCCATAAGAGCAGAACTGTCAACAGGGCATTTTTTTTCATAATTGAGTTTTTAATTAGTGAATAATGTTGTTTGATGCGAGGGTTTGTCTGCTATGCAGTTTTTCCTTTATTTTTTCCCGAGGTATTTGTTCGGATTTTCCTTGAATTTGTCCTTGCAGTATTCCGAGCAGAATGCATACACTTTCCCGTCGAGGTGGCAGGTGTCGGTATAGTCGGGCATGACATCCATGCCGCAGATATAATCCGTTGTATTGGCAAATGCAGCGGATTTCCCTTTGGATTCGGCAACTGATTTCGTGGTGTGCTGTTGGTTTGCCGGCATTTTTGCTTTTTCAGGCTTGTCAGCCGAGGGAGGTATAGCGGCGGCGTGCTGGGGTGCATTCATGCCCTGAGCATCGTTTTCCGGTGCTGGTGTATCGTGCAGGCGGCTTTTGTCCAGGGTATCCTGTGCCGTTGGATTCCGGGCTGCGGTATCAGCCGTAGCCGGTTCATTTTTAGACAAACAGGAAAACATTGCCAGTATGCAGACAGTGGTGACAATAACAGGAATTTTTAATTTCATGATAGATGGTTAAGTGCTTATTGAAAAATGGGCAGCGAAAGCAAAGAGGTTTCGCCCACAATACCTCCGCTGCCCTACTTGATCAGCCAACTGTCTGGAGTAAAAAACGGAATGCCCAGATGACTATGGCAAAAAAAGCGTAGGCAATGAATAGTTCTTCCCAGGTGTACCGGCGTTCGCCAAAAAATATAGCGGGAATGGCTGACCATGCGCGTGGCGCTTCTGATTCCGGACTCCAGCGATATGCCGGCCGGATGGTTTGTTCTTTCAGGCGCCCTTCAGCAGCCTTTTTAAACTCGTTTACGGCGCGGATCAGTCGAATCAGTTGCCAGAACAGAAATAGAACGGACAAATATGCGATCGCCATTGTCGCGTTTTCAAGTCCGTAATGGCCGAGCAGGTATATCATTCCCTGAAAAGAAATGGCTGCTAGCGTTATGATGACCAAAAAGATTTGGATAGTTTTTTTTTGCATGATAAAGAGATAACTTAGGGTGTGTCTGAAAAATGCTGCCGAGGTTGAAAACAGCAGGTTTTGGGTTCTGCACTAGTGTGCTTTTGAGGGGAATAGCGTGGGTTATTGCCCGAAAAAGACACGCCGGGCAGGTTCCAAAAGATGCGTTTTCAGCCCGGCGCGTATTTTTCAGACACACCCTAGTTGTCGGAAATGAAGGTAAAATGACCACGGCCTCTCCGGCGCAACTCCTGACGGATCAGTTCCAGTTGCTTCAAATGCCGTATTAATCCCGGGAAAAAGGCCAGTCGCACACACAGCCATGCCAGTCCTGCTGTCAGCAAGGCGCCGGGCATCATCAGGATAAAACCTGTGGCAAGCAGCGTTTGGCCCGCAATGCCCATCACCACCGCCAAACCGAACCAGAAAGGCGTTGAAATGGCCAACAGGACAATTGCAACAACGATGCGCCGGTACATTGCGCAATGGGATTCGATGAATCCGATGCGCCGGTATAACGATTCGTATGACAAGCCTCGCAAAGGGAGCCCGACGCCTTGCTTTACCCCAGATACGAAAGGGCTGCCATGGATTTTTTTTAAGTCCATAACCTAAAAGGTAAAAAGTGATATGGAAATTTTTCCTGCAAAGGGGAGCGCTCCGGGCGTATTCCAATGGCCGGACAGGTACTAAAATGCAGCATTAAACACATAATATGAGTAGGTACGAGCCTTACTCATTCGTGCAATTGCCTGCCTGAAAGGGTGGAAAAGCCGGGTGCGCGATCAGGCAGCCGGTGGCTTGAATATGCCGAAACGCGGCGCTTCGTCCGGTCGGCGAAAAGCGAATCCGGGAGATTCGCTTTTTAACATGACAGGAATTTCAACTGTCAGAAGTGCAGGAAATGGTTCGAAGAAAAGGGGAATATCTTTGATTAAACGAAAACCTGCGGGCATCGAGGGCGCTTCCACCGGCCGTTGTTCGCCGGATGCGATGTTCTGCTCGAGCAGGCATTTTCCGGAACAAAGTAATTCAGGTTTGTCCTGGTTATTACAATTTTCCAGGTAAACGGCTTGATTCCACTGATAATGCAGCACCCATGCCGTGCGAACGATCGCCTGGCCGGTAATGCCGATTATGAAGAGGAAAATAAACAGCCGTTTCATACTTTTTCCGTTGTCCGCTTAAAGATAAGCCGGGAATGGATTACTCCCGGCATTTTTCCATGATTTCATGGAATATGTCGTGTGCAGTCGTAATTGATGCGGTCAGTTCGGCGTCAGATTTGCCTTTTTTAACCGCTTTGTTTACCGCTTTGCATTGTTTTACCAGGCGTTTCAATACTGCGGCGGTTTCTGTAGGCTTGTACCCTTCAGGCACTGCTGATGCTTTCCATGCTTTGGCGCGTTCGACGAGCAGACCTGATTTTTCCTTGAGCGGCGCGAGGTTTTTATCTTCAGCCGAATGGAAACTTACGCTCATAACTTCATGGAAATCATGCATTTCTTTCCACTGCGCTTTTTTGGCAGGTTGGGCGGATACGCCGGAAGCAACAAAAACAAGGGCCGCCAGGGCCAAAAAACTGGATACTAAATTTTTCATGTCAGGTAAAAAAATTATAATTTGGTGATGTCAGATCAGAATCTGTGGCAAAAGTAAAATGAAAATGAACGGTTTAACTGGATGGCGCTTCATTTGTACACGTTTCAAATAACAAGTAGTGGAGCGGTACTTCACACCAGTTTAAAAATTTACGCATGCCATGCAAGGAGGGAAGATGTATTTTGCGGGCCCAAAATTAATACTACTTACCAATTTCCAGTATGATTTCCTTTTCTTGTTTGACTTTCAACCAGCTCACACCCGCTGAATTGTATGAAATCCTTGCCTTGCG
>JADLCC010000539.1 GCA_020847425.1 Saprospiraceae bacterium | reverse complement strand
TGATGAATGATGAATGATGAATGATGAATGATGAATGATGAATGATGAATGATGAATGATGAATGATGAATGATGAATGATGAATGATGAATTTCTTTTAATTTATTGAAAATCAATATTTTAAAACAAAAAAAACAAAATTCACTTCACCTGCCAGGCCAAATATTCATCATTCATCGTTCATCGTTCATCATTCATCATTCATCGTTCATCATTACCTTCAAGATACATGCTTCTCATACGCCGCCGCATCCATCAATCCGTCGAGGTCGGCGGGATTGGCAATTTCAATTTTAACAATCCAGCCTGCTCCGAACGGATCTTCATTGACCAGGGCAGGATCGCCGCTGTCGCCAACGGCAGCGTTGAATTCCAATACTTTAGCCGTTACGGGCATATACAAGTCGGAGGTCGTTTTTACCGCTTCTACTGTACCGAAAATGGCATTGGCCTCTACCGTTTCGCCGACGGTTTCCACTTCGATATAGACCAGTTCGCCCAATTCGCTCTGGGCAAAATCCGTAATACCCACATAAGCGATGTTTCCACTTTCCATGCGGAGCCATTCGTGGTCTTCAGTGTATTTGCAATTTGTCGGGAAGTTCATTCTATAGTGATGAGTTAGGAGTGATAAGTTATGTACCGGCAAAAGTAGCATTTTCGGTCAGGCCTGAAATGATGTGTGCGAAAAAATGTTATCCACCCGCTTAACTTGGTCATTACAGGACTATTCAAAATTTTTCGGCCAATAAGCGTCTGTTCATTGGTGCAAAAGCCCCATTTTTGGCGATCGAAACCGAACAAGTATTGCAACTCGATTCCATCTCATTTAACCCCTTCATCTATCAGAAAGATTATTCCAGCAAATCAGGCAAAAACATTTAGACTAAACTCTTTGTAAATGCCTGATTATCAACACTAATAACCAATAACTAATAACTGATAACGATATATGAAATACCAGGCGCTCAGTCCCGAACTGTTTCAATTCAACCGCAAGCGTTTCGCCCGCGAAATGAAGCCCAATACCCTTGCGATTTTTAATGCAAACGACCAGATGCCCCGTACGGGCGATTCGTACCATAATTTTCGCCAAAATGCCGGCCTGTACTATTTCTGTGGTATCGACCAGGAAGAAACGATGCTGTTGCTGTTCCCTGACTGTCCGCGTGAAGGCCACAAAGAGGTGTTGCTGATCCGGCGCACCAATGAACACCTGGCCGTTTGGGAAGGGCATAAGTACACCAAAGAAGAGGCCCAGGCGGCTTCCGGCATCGAGAAAGTATTGTTTCTGGATGAAGCGGAACAGGTGATCAACGAACTGATCCTGCTCTCCGAAGGTATCTACCTGAACCTCAATGAAAACGATCGTTTCCTTTCACCGGTCGAGTACCGCGATTTGCGTTATGCCCGCAGTATCCGGCAGAATTACCCCGCCCACACCATCCACCGCACACAGCCCGTTCTGAAAAAATTGCAGACCGTAAAAAGCCAGTGGGAAGTGGATGTGACCCAACACTGCGTGGATATCACCGAAAAAGCCTTCCGCAGGGTGCTGGAATTTGTAAAACCGGGTGTGTGGGAATATGAAATTGAAGCCGAAATCATCCATGAATTTATCCGCAACCGCGCCACGGGGCACGCTTATACGCCGATCATCGGTTCGGGCAAAAACGCCTGCGTACTGCACTATGTCGAGAACAACCAGCAATGCCAGAGCGGCGAAGTGCTGTTGATGGATTTCGGCGCCGAATATGCCAATTATAATGCCGACCTCACCCGCTCCATACCCGTCAACGGCACTTTTACCGACCGCCAGCGCGCCGTGTACAATGCGGTGCTGCGGGTGCTGAAAGAAGCCCGCGCGATGCTCGTGCCTGGGACTACGCTGGAAGAATACAACAAAGAGGTGGGTAAAATTATGGAAAGCGAGTTGCTGGGACTCGGACTGATCAGCCGCGACGACATCGAAAAACAGGATAAAAACTGGCCTGCTTATAAAAAATATTTCATGCACGGCACCAGCCACCACCTCGGACTGGATGTACACGATATCATGTACCGCTACGACCCATTCCGCGCCGGCAACCTGTTCACCTGCGAACCGGGCATTTACATTCCGGAAGAAAACTTGGGCATCCGCCTCGAAAACGATATCCTGATTACGGATAACGGCCCGATTGATTTGTTCAAAAACATTCCGATCGAGGCAGAAGAAATAGAGGAACTGATGAATGCAATGGTTTCCTGATTTTTTGGATAAAGTGCGTTATTTTATCCATTAAAAAAGAACACGGATTAGAGGGATGAGACACGGATTTTAAAACACTTAGAGTATTTTAAAACCCGTGTCTCATCCCTCCAATCCGTGTTCCATTTTTACCCAAGATCAACCTATCTCACAATCAATTTCTCCCGTTCAGGCCCGGTGGAGATCATTTTAACCGGTACGCCCAGGTAATCTTCCAGGTCTTTCAAAAAAGCGCGGGCCTGGGCAGGCAGCGTATCATAAGTCAGCGCTTCGTCGAGGGAACAATTCCAGCCTGCATATTTTTTCAGGACAGGCTCCACTGCTGTATTGCACAGATCGAAGGGGAGTTTGTCCGTTTCCAGGTTGTTGTAACGGTATTGCGTTGCGGCAAAAATTTCCGGAAAAATATTCAGGACATCAATTTTGGTCATGCACAATTCCGTAACGCCATTGAGCAAAATGGTGTAGCGGAGTTGCGGCAAGTCGATCCAGCCGCAACGCCGTGCGCGGCCTGTGGTGGAGCCGAATTCCATTCCTTCCTGGCGCAGTTTTTCGCCGGTATCATTGTCTTGTTCCGTTGGGAACGGGCCGCCGCCCACGCGGGTGCAATACGCTTTGGTGATCCCGATCACGCGCCCGACGCGTTGTGGCGCAACCCCCAGGCCCGTACAAACCCCGGCCGTAATGGTATTGGAAGAGGTGACAAACGGGTAGGTGCCGAAATCAATATCCAGCATACTGCCTTGCGCACCTTCCGCCAGTATTTTTTTGCCGGCCTTCAGGGCATCGTTGATATAGTATTCGCAATCGATAAATGGCAGCGCCAGCAGGTCGTCGAGGCTTGCAAACCAGGCTTTTTCTTCCGATTCCAGGTCGAAGGCTACCTCGGGATATATTTTCAGCAATTCGAGGTGTTTGGCTTTCAGGGCTTCGTACTGATCCCGAAACGCAGGAGATTCGATATCGCCGATGCGCAGTCCGTTCCGGCCGGTTTTGTCCATATAAGTAGGTCCGATACCCTTGAGTGTGGAACCGATTTTCGCTTTCCCTTTGTGCGCTTCGCTGGCGGCATCGAGCCAGCGGTGGGTCGGCAAAATGAGGTGCGCTTTGCGGGAAACCAGCAAACGGTCGTGAAAAGCCACATTGCTTTGTTCGAGCGACCGGAGTTCGCGTTGAAAAACGAGGGGATCGAGCACGACGCCGTTTCCGATCAGGTTAATGAGGTTTGGGCGAAAAATACCCGACGGAATGGTATGCAGCACATATTTATTTCCTCCGAATTTGAGGGTGTGACCGGCATTCGGGCCGCCTTGAAAACGGGCCACAATGTCGTAGTCATTTGCCAGGTAATCTACAATTTTCCCTTTTCCCTCATCTCCCCATTGCAGCCCCAGAATCACGTCAATTTGTTGCATATTATTGATTTTAAATGATTTGCAGGCAAAAAAAGCGCTTAAACCGATCTTTCCGGCGCCTTTTACCCATCTGTAATTGAGGGGACAAAAGTAGGAAAACAAAAAGCAATGCGATGGGAAAGAGCGGGCTTTTCTTACCTTTGCTGCATGATTAGGTCGGCGCTGCTCTTCTTGCTGTTTCAATTATTGATCGTGCAGGCACATGGCCAGGCGGCTATAAATCCGTTTGACCTGCTCTATCGTTTGCCCAAGGAAGCCCTGGCCGGAACGGATGCTGCTCAAAATGCATTGGCAATCAATCCATTCGATGTGGTCGGGCACCGGAGGCCGGGCGCCAGCCAGATACTCGCCGAAAATAAAACCGAAGCATTTCGTCCATTTTCCATTCTACCACGCGGCAACGGATTGTCCAACGGGTTTCTGTTTGGTTTGCTGGTGCTGATGTTTGCCATACTGACCTTGTCGGTAGCGGCCAATCGAAGTGCCGTTGGGAAGGCCTGGCGCGGCTTTTTAAACGACAATGCCCTGACGCAGGCACAGCGCGAGGCAACCGGGCTGGTAGGCAATACGCCTTACTACCTGTTGTACCTCAATTTTCTGCTCAACATGGGGCTGTTCATCTTTTTGATCACCCGCTTTTTTACCCAGGAAAAATTTAACAATACGCCTTTTTTATTGCTTTGTCTGTTGGGTAGCGCGCTGATGTTCCTGTCGAAACACATCATTTTAGCCGTTGTGCGTTTTTTGTTCCCGGTAGAGGCGGAAATCAACCGGTACAATTTTTTAATGATCATTTTCAACTGCATACTGGGACTTTTCCTGGTACCGTTCAACTTTATGATCGCCTTTGGTGTCGAGGGTTTTTTACAGGGCCTGCTGGTGTTCTGGGTATTGGGGTTGGTGGGCATTTTTTACATTTACCGCTCCCTCAGGGCACTGAATATTGGCAGCAAATTTTTGGTGAGTGACCAATTTCACTTTTTATTATACCTTTGCACCGTCGAAGCAGCACCCGTCCTCCTCCTTACAAAATTAGCCATTATGCAATCCTGACAAATTTGATGGTTTAGGGTTCCCGCTTTCCGGGGGAATTCTCGGAACGACGCTTTGTTTAACATCACGCTATTTTCATTGGAAGAAACCTTACAAATTTCACGAAACACACCAGTCCGAATGTCTGCAACTGCTGCATCCGCTCAGGAAGGAACCTTCAAAAAAGTCCAGAACATACTTATTTCTCAGGCCCAACCGGCTATTCGTACCCAGTACGATGAGCTGGAGAAGCGTTTTGAAGTACGCATCGACTTCGTCCCGTTTGTGACGATTGAAGGCCTTACGGAAAAGGAATATCGCAAAAATCGGGTGTATCCGAATGATTACACAGCCATTGTTTTCACCAGTAAAAATGCGGTCGATCACTTTTTCCGCTTATGCGGAGAATTGCGCATCAAAATGTCGGAGGAAATGAAATATTTCTGTTCCACCGAAGCGATCGCCAATTACCTGCAAAAATTTATCATGTTCCGGAAACGCAAGGTGTTCAACGGCACCAAGTCTATCCCCGAACTGAAATCTTACATCCTGCGCAACAAGGAAGAAAAGTTTTTCCTGCCTTGCAGCGACCAGGGCAATCCGGAAGTCATCAAGTTTTTCCGCGACCTGAAAGTCCCTATCCAGGAGGCTGTCATGTACCGCTCGGTGAACAACGACCTGACTGACCTGAAGGACATTAAATACGACATCATTGCTTTCTTCTCGGCCCTCGAAATTAAATCGATGTTCGAGCAGTTCCCAGATTTCAAGCAGGAGGACCGCCGCATTTGTGTGTTCGGTGCATCGGCCAGCAAAGCCGTTACCGAACGCGGTATGACGGTCAGCATTCAGGCCGGAACGCCGGAAGCGCCTTCTATTGCGGTAGCACTGGAAAATTATTTGAAAGTGTCGAACAAGAAGTAAATCGAGGTACCACTACCCCGGGTTGATTCGTCCCGAATTTTTCATGCGTGAAAAATTCGGGATTTTTTGTTTTATGGAGCGCTACCTTTGCCCAAACACACCATAAACTCAACCATGCTGTTCACCCTGCTCCGCAAGGAATTTGTACTCGAATTCCGCCAGCGCTATGCCATCAGCGGCATTGTTTTATACGTATTCAGTATGGTTTTTGTGGTGTATGCCGCGAGTATCAAGGTGCAACCACAGGTATGGAATGTGCTGTTCTGGCTGATCATCTTGTTTGCGAGCATCAATGCCGTGGTGAAAAGTTTTGTTCAGGAAAGCGGCGCGCGCCAGTTGTATTACTACCAACTGGCCGATCCGGCGATGCTCCTGCTGGCCAAAATTATTTACAACACCTTGTTACTGTTGGTTTTAAGCCTGCTGGCATTCGGCGCCTACAGCGTGGTGGCTGGCAATCCGGTAAAAGATATCGGCCTGTTTGCACTCATTCTGCTATTGGGCAGCCTGGGGTTCAGTATCGCATTCACGTTCATCGCTTCTATCGCCGCGAAAGCCAACAACAGCGCTACCCTCATGGCCATCCTCAGTTTTCCGGTGATCATGCCCATTCTGCTGACCCTGGTGCGACTTTCTGCCATTGCCCTACGTCTCATACAGGACACTTCGTATCAGCGCGATATTGTAAACCTGCTGGCGATCGACGCCATCCTGATCACGCTGACATTTGTCTTGTTCCCGTTTGTCTGGCGAGATTGATTATCAAGACGAATAACTGATAACTAATAACTAATAACTGCTTATGTGGTGGAAAGCACTTTCCGTTGTCCTGATCGTTTATTCTTTGATTGCAGGTACTTTGGTACCCTTGAAGCCGGGTATCACGTACGTCAGTCCGCAAACCGCGCGAAGCGGGCAACAACTGGTGTTACAACTGCATGGTTACAATAGTTTTTACGCCCAAAGTCCGGCAAATGACATCAGGGTCTGGCTGCAATACGATTCTGCACAAGCGCTCACGGGGCAACAGATCAGGGTGCTGAACGACACCACCCTGGAAGCCTCTTTTCTTATTCCCACTGAGCTGCCCCGCCCCACGGCTTCCGTGATGCTCAATGCCATTATCGACCATCCTGCTGATGGCGTGTCGCTGCTGCCCAGTGCTATCGAAATCGTAAAAGACAGCATCGCTTCACAAGCGAACTGGAGTGGAAGCAATATCAGCGGGCTGCATGTCAAAAAAGACTTTTCATTCCCCTATCGGAATGTGATCTACGAAAGCATCCGAAACACCTATTTCCACGTGCCGATGTGGTTTGTGCTGATGTTTCTTTTTATCGCTTCGGCCTGGAATAGTGTCCAGTTTCTGCGTTTTTCCAATCCGGCGCAGGCAGCAGCCCTGGATGAACAGAAAGGCCGGTCGCTGCTCGATTTTGACCGAAAAGCGGCGGCTTATGCGGAGGCCGGTCTGTTGTTTGGCATTCTTGGACTCATCACCGGCATGTTGTGGGCCCATTATGCCTGGGGGGCCGCCTGGAGCAACGACATCAAGCAATTGATGACCGCTGTGGCCCTGCTTATTTACCTGGCATATTTTATCCTGCGCAGCTCTTTCGACGAGCCGGAAAAAGGCGCCCGACTGGCAGCCGTCTATAATATTTTTGCATTTGCCTCGCTGATACCGCTGCTGTATATCGTGCCGCGTATGTTTGCCAGCCTGCACCCCGGCGCTACCGGCAACCCCGCGTTCGGGAGCGAAGACCTGGATAATACCATGCGGATGGTGTTTTACCCTGCTATCATCGGATGGAGTTTATTCGGTTTCTGGCTGGCACAATTGAGGTATCGTTACCAGCGCCTGCTGGACAAGGCTACGGGACTCGACTAAATAACCAGCAAAAAACACGAATTGCAAGCAGGCAAGGAAACACATTTTGCCAATTCCGTTTTTCTTTTACTCAAAAAAGCGTTTTGTAACATGAAATTTTTTAAAGCCCGCATTTTTTTTACAATTATTCTGTTTCTGGCAATATCTTTGCCGACTGTTTTAGCGCAGGGCAATCGAGACTATATGCGGGAAACGGGTAAAATCAACGTCGTTATCGGGGTTATTGTGCTCATTTTCATTGGCATTGTCACTTATGTGCTGCGATTAGATCGGAAGCTAACCAAATTAGAGCACCAACTCAAAGATGACAAAAATGGGTGGACAAATTAGTTTTTTTAAAAGCGTAGAGAACTACGTCGATAAGGCCGCAGCGTTTACAGACATACCGAAAGGCCTTATTGAACAAATCAAAGCATGTAATCTCGTTCTGCAAATCCGCTTTCCGGTGCGCGTGGGCAATGATTACGAAGTTATTGAAGCGTATCGCGTACAGCATAGTCACCACCGGTTGCCAACGAAAGGCGGTATCCGCTATGCTGAATCGGTAGACCAGGATGAAGTTATGGCACTGGCAGCCCTGATGTCTTACAAATGCGCCCTGGTGGACGTGCCTTTCGGCGGCGCCAAAGGCGGCATCAAAATCAACCCGGCCAATTACACTACAGAGCAACTGCAAAGCATTACCCGCCGTTACACTGCCGAACTGGTCAAGAAAAACTTCATCGGCCCCGGTATCGACGTGCCTGCACCCGACTACGGCACCGGTCCACGTGAAATGGCCTGGATCCTCGACACCTATCAGGCGCTGCGCCACGGCGAAATCGACTCTATTGCCTGTGTAACCGGCAAACCCGTTACACAAAACGGTATCCGCGGACGTGCGGAAGCAACAGGCCGCGGTGTGTTCTACGGACTGCGCGAATGCCTTTCCTACGAAGCCGACATGAAAAAAATCGGCCTCACCAAAGGTATCGCCGGCAAAACAATGGTGGTACAAGGTCTGGGTAATGTGGGTAGTAATACCGCATTGATCAGCCAAAAAGAAGGCGACGTCAAAATTATCGGCATAGCAGAACGGGAAGGCTCTATATACAACCCGAATGGCATCGACGTAGAAAAACTGCTCGCTTTCCGCCGCGAAACCGGATCCATCATGGGCTTCCCAGGTTCTACCGCGCTGGAAAACAACATGGCAGCCCTCGAACTCGATTGTGACATCCTGGTGCCCGCCGCTCTGGAAAACCAGATTACAGCAGCCAATGCCGACCGCATCAAAGCAAAAATCATTGCGGAAGCGGCCAACGGCCCGGTTTCGGCCGATGCTGACCCGATCCTGTTGAAAAAAGGCATCATCATCCTTCCCGACTTCTATATCAATGCGGGCGGTGTGACGGTTTCTTATTTCGAATGGCTCAAAAACCTGTCGCACCACCGTTTCGGTCGACTGGAAAACCGCTTCCACCACAACCAGTTCGATGGTATCATCAGCAAAGTGGAAGAACTTACCGGCAAATCGATCAATGCCCGCGAGCGCGATTTCCTGACGCGCGGCGGCACGGAAATTGAACTTGTCAACTCGGGTCTGGAAGACACCATGATCACTGCGTACCAGCAAATCCGGGAAACATTAAGCCAGCATCCCGATATTTCCGATGTGCGTACCGCCGCATTTGTGTGTTCCCTGAAAAAGATTGCCAGCGATTATATCTCTATGGGCATCTTCCCATAGTGGCTTTCAGCCACACTATCGGACATTTTTGTACGCTGGAACGCTGTTCCGGCAGTGCTTGGTCATCTGTCCTGCCGGAACAGCGTTCCAGCATACCGGTTTTCACCCAAGCCATAAAATGTCCGGTAGTGTGGCTTTCAATACACATCATTCGCCAAAAGGTCGAATCAGCAGGTTTTGTTTGGCAATAATCAGCCCGACACCTGCTGATGCGGCCTTTTTTTATTTTTGTCATTTCCTTTACAATTATCGACAAATATTTTTTGGTGTTTTCCAAAAAAGTGGGCAGAGAAGGCGTTTTTTCAAACATGGATGTGTTAAAAGTAGTTCATTAACAAAATTTACAAAGGTTTATTCGGCTACGGGTTGCATATTATTTTTTACCGACCTACCTTTGACCAACTTTTCCAAACCGAAATAAAATTTCATCAACTTAAGAAGTCCCATGTCAGAGAAATTAGATAAAATAGATTTGAAAATCCTGAAAATCCTGCAAGAGAATAGCAAGATTACTAACCTGGATCTGTCTAAAAAAATCGGCCTGTCGCCCGCTCCCACCCTGGAACGCGTAAAAAAACTGGAACAAAGCGATATTATCCAAAGCTACCATGCACAGGTCAACCCACACCAAATGGGTCTGAATGTCAAAACATTCGTTTTGGTTTCTCTCGCATGGAAAAAAGAAAATGCTCTCAATAACTTCCTGGAAAAAATTTCCCAGATCGATGAAGTAACGGAATGTTACATCATTACCGGCGAAGCGGATTTCCTGATGAAAATTGTCTGCCGCGATATCCCAACCTACGAGCAACTGCTGTTCAAAACGATCAGCCAGATCGAAGAAATCGAACGCCTCAAAACACTGATGACGCTTTCGACGGTGAAAGACTCCAAAGTGCTGCCGTACAACTATGATGAGAAGTGAGAGGTGAGAGGGAGAGAGGTGAGAGACCGTAGCGTACACCGCTCCGTTGAAACGCCTCACTAGGGTTAATGGCAATAAAAAAGGAGAACGCTGAAAATGCGTTCTCCTTTTTTATTGGCATTTGGCCTCACCCCCCCGCCCCCCTCTCCAACGGGTGTGGTTAACCCATAAGTCGGGGTATTTTGTGAATGCCTTTTGATGGGTTCGGCTACGCCCCTCGTAGAGTGATGGGAACACGGATGACACAGATTTTGCGGATTAAAACGGATTTTTAGTGGCCTGACGGCCACTTATTTTTGATTTTTAGCGAATTCCGCCTTCGGCGGACCGTAGCGTAAATCGACTTCTTGTATAAATCAGGCAAATATTTACGTACAATTTATGGTTTCCGTTCCATCTCTGACGCCTCTGTATCTGCCCGCCGGAGGCGGGGTTTAATCCGTAAAAAATCAAAAACGAGTGGCCGTCAGGCCACTAAAAATCCGTTTTAATCCGCAAAATCCGTGTCATCCGTGTTCCCATCACTCTACGAGGGGCGTAGCC
>JADLCC010000538.1 GCA_020847425.1 Saprospiraceae bacterium | reverse complement strand
GTGGATGTCCCGCCGCCGTTTGCTGTTTTGTAAATGCGGCCATTGGCGCCGACCGCTACACCGATTTGAAAACCGGCTGCCCAGTCAAAATCACGCATTTCGACCGTATTGCTGCCAGGAAAACGATGTTCTTCCCAAAACTGGCCGCCGTTTGCAGTGCGCCGGACGCCGTTATCGGCCAGCATAAAGCCTGTATTGCCGTTTTGAAACGAAAAACGCCGCGCCGTCGCTTCATCCGGAATGGGCAGAAAATCCCAGTTCAGGGCGCCATCCTTCATCCGGAACGCATAATTTTGATCCGCCAGGAAGCCCGTATCCGGGTGCACAAAATGAAGTTCGGAATAAATTCCTCCAGAAATGGGTTCCCAGGATTGTCCGCCATTCATCGTTTTCATGACCTGACCGCCGCCAAAACTGAACTCGCTGCACAAATAAGCCACTTGTGCATTGGCGAAATCGACCGCTTTTAGGTAAGCCACATTGGGTACGTCCGGCAAATCCAACCAGGTCAATCCACCGTCGAGGGTCCTGCGCACTTTGCCACTCGACCCCACGCACCAGCCCTGCATGATATTGATAAAATCGACGCGTGTGATGCCTCCCGACCAGCCCTGCGGGTCATTTTGTGTCACAACAACCGACCAGTGCTGGCCGCCGTCCGTTGTTCGCAGTACGGTATGAATGGTGTTTGCGCGTACTCCGACCGCAATACCCGTCTGGCTGTTAAAAAAATGCAGGTCATTGATCGTCATGCCGTTGATGGGTTGATTGGAAGTATTGATCAAAGCAATTGCAGTCCAGTTCTGGCCACCGTTAATACTTCTTAAAAACACATTGGAACCACCGGCATAAACCGTATCTGCGTTGATCACTTCAACCGAATTCAGGTTGGAATTGGTTCCAGACGTTACCAGCGTCCATTGAGATTTTAGTGTGCCGGGGGTTGATAATGAAGCAAATACGAGTATTGTCAGTAATTGGGTACGCATGGGTGAAATGAAAAATGGGTTATGGATCAGAATTTTTTTCAAATGCTTAATTTGCACAACAAGGTAAAAACCCCGTTACATACGATACCTCCGATCATGGATTTTTAACATTTTCCGGAAGATAATTTGATTTCCAAAACAAAATATGTCATTTTTGCATCTTGATTTTACAAATGGAACACGGATTAAACGGATTAGACACGGATCCATTACCACATTTTTAATTTTACCACATAAAACATAACGGTAATGTATGTTTCTTAGATAAAATCCGTGTCTAATCCGTTTAATCCGTGTTCCATGTCGTACCAAACATTCTTTTCATTTAGAAGGTAAAAAATCATCTTTTTTTATCTCAATCATCAGATTTTGTCAAAAGAACTTGCAAACGAACCCGTCGGGGAAGAAAAACTGGTAGAAAAGGCGCTCCGGCCCAAACTACTGGGCGAATTCAGCGGTCAGCAAAAGATCGTTGACAACCTGCAAGTATTCATACAGGCAGCCAAACAACGCGGCGAAGCGCTGGATCATGTGCTGCTGCACGGGCCGCCGGGACTTGGCAAAACGACACTTTCCCACATCGTTGCCAACGAACTCAACGCTTCCCTTAAAATGACTTCCGGGCCTGTGCTGGAAAAACCCGGCGATCTGGCCGGCTTGCTCACCAACCTCGAACCCGGAGATGTTTTGTTCATCGATGAAATCCATCGGTTGAACACAGTTGTAGAAGAATATCTATATTCCGCCATGGAAGATTACCGCATCGACATTATGATCGATTCGGGTCCCAATGCGCGCAGTATTCAGATTGCGCTCAATCCATTTACTTTGGTCGGCGCCACCACACGGATGGGCCTGCTCACGTCGCCATTGCGCGCGCGGTTCGGTATCAATTGCCACCTGGATTATTACGATGTACCCACCCTGGTCGGCATTATCCACCGCTCGGCAGATATACTGAACATTCCGGTGAGTGAAGACGGCGCTTTTGAAATTGCGCGCCGCAGCCGCGGAACACCCAGGATCGCCAATGCCTTGCTGCGCCGGATACGCGATTTTGCTCAAATAAAAGGTACTGGACAAGTCGACCAGGCCATTGCCCGCTATGGTCTTGCGGCGCTCGATGTCGATGAAAGTGGTCTCGATGAAATGGATATTCGTATCCTGACCACCATTATCCATAAATTTAAAGGTGGCCCGGTGGGGCTTACTACGGTTGGTACGGCTGTCGGAGAAGAAGCGGGAACGATAGAGGAAGTGCACGAGCCCTTCCTGATCATGGAAGGTTTTTTGCAACGCACACCGCGCGGCCGTATCGCAACGGAAAAAGCGTATAAACACATTGGAGCGGTACCGCCCAAGCAGGCAGGGACGCTTTTTTAGGAAGACTTTGCCTTTATTTTCCGCACCACTTCCCATACTACAATCCCAGCAGCGACTGCTACGTTCAAAGAGTGTTTGGTACCGAATTGAGGAATTTCAATCGTTCCGTCGCACAATGCCAGGGCTTCCTCTTCCACACCATCTACTTCATTGCCCAGTACAAAGGCATACTTTTCGGCGGCTTGCGGTTCAAAATCCTGCAACCAGGTCTTGGGATTTGTTTGTTCGATCGCATAAACCCGGAAACCCTGCTCCTTTAACGCACGTACAGCATCAGCCGTATTTTCAAGGTATTCCCAGTGTACAGATTCGGTGCTGCCGAGCGCCGTTTTGAGTATTTCGCGGTGAGGAGGCTGCGCCGTGATGCCACAAAGCACTATTTTTTGCAGTAAAAAGGCATCGGCCGTGCGAAAAACAGAACCCGTGTTCAGGCCTGAGCGCAGGTTATCGAGCACCAGCACCACAGGCATTTTATCCTGTTGCCGGAAGTCATCGACAGAAAGCCGATGCAACGCATCCATGCTTAATTTTTCCATGCTGCAAATGTAATTACCTTTGCCGCATGGAAGCGTCATTACAAAACACCAAACTCGGGTTGAAATTGCCCACCGACCCACGATGGGTAAATTTAGCGGAAATGGATCTGGCAGAAATCCTGACGGATCACGCCTATTGCGAACAAAAAGCCGCAACAGCCTGTATTTCCCTGATACAGGCGTATCCGGAAAAAGAGGAGATGGTGGAAGCGCTCGCTCCCATTGTAACGGAAGAATGGGGCCATTTCCGGATGGTGCTGGCAGAACTAAAAAAACGCAATTTGCGACTGGGCCGCCAACGCAAAGATGAGTATGTCAATCAATTACAGGCTTTTAAAAAAGCAGGAGGCTCCAGGGAAGATGCGTTGTTGGAGCGTTTGCTGGTATTTGCCCTGATCGAAGCGCGCAGTTGCGAGCGCTTCCGCCTGCTTTCGCTTTATTGCGCCGATACGGCGCTGCAAGGCTGGTACCATAAATTTATGGTTGCAGAAGCGGGCCACTATCGGCTGTTTCTCGACCTGTCAGAATTGTATTTCGGGAAAGAAAGGGTCTGGGAACGGTGGCAGGAATACCTGCGGTTTGAAGCAGGCGTTATGGAACAACTGACGCCGAGAGGGGACAGGATACATTGAGACGTGAGTCGTGAGACGTGAATCGTGAATCGTGAGTGGCATTCAGTTAGAAGAATGAACTCCACTATCTTCTAACTGAATGCCACTCACGATTCACGATTCACGTCTCACGATTCACTTCATCTTATTCAGTTTTCCATCATCTCCATACATCTCTTTTGACATTTTATTGTATGCCAAAGCAGCCTCTTCTGCGGTATCGAACATGCCGAGGTGAACGGGGCGGCCATGAACAGAGATGACGGCGCGGTAACGGTTGTGCTCCTGGTAAACACCCGTAAAACCTGTTTTACTACTGGTTTTGCGTTGCCGGCTGGCAACAGCCCGGGATCGATAAATCAGGTTTTCAACCCTGCAATCGAGTTTATCGCCGTTTTTTGCGCCTACCAGGTATTTCCCGTCACCTTTCAGATGGCTTAAAAACTTTTCGGCAATAATCTTGTGGAGATATATGGTTTCCGTCTTATAATCGCCGTCTGCTTTGCGCCATGTCTTTTGAAATACGGCGCAGCCGCTGGAGTGTTTGCGAAGGTTATGTAAGAAATCAATTTTTGACAGATAGGGGTCGGCGATGATCCATTCATAGGTGGGGCTGTCTAACAGCACCGTATCATCTGCATTTTTCAGTTTTACTTTGTAGACCACGGGATTTAGTTTTTCATGTTTTTGGATAGACAAAAGATACCTTGGCGTGTATTTTTGCCATGGAATTCAATTGGATTAGCATAACTAAACTGCGAAAAGTAGCAGGAGGGACGCAAATAAAAGTTGCGAAAAGAGGTAGCAAACACATCAATAATCAGACTGAGCAGCCGATGGAGAGCAAGAGAATTGTCCCGATAAAGTGTCGGAATGAAGAACGTTTTCATATGCAATGAGGATTGCTTTCGGCAGCGAATTTCGCCTTTCCTTCCTACATTTCAAAATATTCATGCCCCTGAAATTCAGTATCTTAACACTCATTTCTAAATTTTCATCTGAAATCCTCACTTTAGTACGTGAAACAAAATATACACGACGGTTTTTCACACTTATTAAAATTTTCTCCGGAAGAAGTTTTACTCTTACCTTTTGAAGAAATACTGGGGTATTTGGAGTCGCTCTACGGCCCCGATCTCTATGATGCATTTGATTTTCATCAAACCATAAAAAGCCCCACATCCCATTTTCAGGATACAGCATGGCTTCAAACAGCAAATACCGTAGGCATTAATGTTCGCACCATTCAGCATTTCTGGAACATTATCCCTTATGCTCTGACATTGCCCAAAGCGTTTAATGCCATCCACATTCTGCCGATCTGGGAACCTGGCGTTGTGGCCAGTTTGTATGGTCCTTCGAGTTGGCATATCAATCCTGAGTTTTTTAGTCCATCGCTCCAAAACTATTTTCCAAGCCTGGACACCGTGGAGAAACAATTAAAAGTGGTCATCAACATACTGCACCTGATGGGCAAATCAGTGGGTATGGATGTGGTTCCGCACACGGACCGGTATTCGGAGATGGCCCTGGCGCATCCTGTTTATTTTGAATGGTTGCAACGCGATGATTTAAAGATTCTGCGCCAGGAAAACGACCTGTACCGGAACGTTGAGCATCTCATTTATCAATATGTAATAAACAACACTCCGGGAGAATCGTTGCCGGATCAGGATACTTTTTTTTACCAAATTCCGGAAAATGAGCGCCTAAACATATTATTTGGCGAAAAATACGACTATGCAGGTCGACTCCGGCGCCGTAAACAACTCGTACAATTGCTGTATGATCATGGCTACGAAACCGTTCCCGCTACCATGGGGCCACCCTACCGTGGCATCGAGGTTGACCCCAATCCGGAAGCCAAAGTTGTAGATGAAGAAGGCCGCGTATGGCGCGATTACCGCATCACTCAACCACAGCAGTTTTCCAGGGTGTTCGGCCCGCTTGCACGCTACCGGCTCTATTGGTCGAAGGACGATAACCGGGACTGGGAACTGGATTTCGGGCGGCCCAACACCGCCGCCTGGGAATATGTTGCGCAACAATACAAGTCGATCAAAACAGAATTCGGTTTCGATTTTATGCGCGGCGATATGTCGCACGTGCAAATGCGGCCGGACGGAGTGCCCCCGCAACCTGTGCCTTTTTACGACTTGCTGGCTTATGTAAAAACGGAAGTTTGCCGGGACTACCCTTCTTTCGGCTATTTTGCGGAAAGTTTTCTGGCGCCTCCCGGAGAAATGGCTTACGGTGATGAATGCGACCACATGGAAGCGTCGCTGGCCGACTCGACGCTGGGCGATCTGCAATCGGAACCCATGGGAACGGAAAAATTTGTACGCGATTTTGCACAGTACCGCAAGTGGCTGGAAACCAGGAAGTTTGCGCCAAATTTTACGCTTTTTACCGCCGACAAAGACGATCCGCGGTTTGATGCATTTTACCTCGACGGCAATGAAATCCGCTATTTTATGGCACTTTTCCTGACGGATATGCCCTCTTATGTGGGACTGGGTTTTGAATGCCGCGACCCCCACCCTGCCCCGGCCCCCAATGAACACTACAGCAAACTCTACGTATTCCAGATGCCGGATGGCACGAAAGGCACCCAAGGCCCCTTTGTTTGGGGAAAGAACAGAGGCTTGTACTATAAATTATTTTGCCAGAAAATTTTGGCTGAGGAAATATTTTCTTTGATAGAAGATGCACCCATTCATTGGTTACTGCCGCCTGATCCTACCGGCGAACAGAGGGTAATTGCCTGGACACAGGCGGAGCAGCCGGCATTTGTGTTTGTGGCGAACATGAACCCGAAAACAAGTTATTCCAATATACAGATACCGTTTCCGGAGGGTAACTGGGAACAATGTTTTTCTACCGAAAAAGAAGAAGTGGAGGCAAGCCTTTTCTCAGCGGTTTTGTCTGTTGTAGAAGCAGGAGAAGGGCTGGTGTGGAAAAAATCCTGATGCATGCAATGCTCCTATCTCAATTTTCGAATGAAAGCAACTTACTATATGAGGCCTCCTTTTATCATAACTCTTTTTTCGACAATAGTTTTTTGTGCCTGCGTACGCCAGGTGGGCACTCAGCGCGCCATTGTAGTGCAATACGCTGAACCGAGAACAGGTATGACATTGCTGACCGATAGCCTTTCCATACCTGAAGAAGACGCCGGTTACACCCTGATTTTGCCTGAAAAAGGCGCCCCAAAAGCAGTCGTTGTGCTGTTCAATTCAGGCAGAGATACAACTGATGCCAGCGATGAAATGCGGCTTTATGTTGAAGCGGTAAAAAAGCAGGTTGCTGTAATATACCTGACCAGCGGCAACCGATTCGAGTTTCTGTTTGATGAAGCCTCTTATCTACAATTGGACGGATACCTCCACAAAGCCATTAGCGAACACGGGCTACCCGCCGACAGGATGTTGTTTACCGGCATGTCATTAGCCGGAACCCGTGCGGTGAAAATGGGCATCTGGTGTATGCAGGGTAAATCAGCCCATAACATCCGGCCGAAAGCGGTGGCTGCCTGCGACGCCCCGCTCGATTTCGTGCGTTTCTGGAAAGCACAAGACCGCTCCAAACGGCTTCAATACAACCAGGTTGGCGCCAATGAGGCAGCCTGGGTGACCGCAGTACTGGAGCGCCATTTTTCCGGCACTCCGAACGACCAGCCGGAAGCCTACCAGCAATTTTCACCTTTCAGCCATGATCTGGACAAAGGCGGAAATGTGCAGGCGCTCCAAAACATTGCCTTTCGGGCTTATACGGAACCGGACGTGCAATGGTGGATGGAAAACAGGGGCAACGACTACTATTCCATGAATGCCATCGACGCGGCAGGAGCGGTCAATGAATTAAGGCTTGCCGGAAATAAAAACGCCGCGCTGATGTTGAGTACCAATAAGGGATACCGGCCTGACGGCTCCCGCCACCCCCATTCCTGGAGCATCGTGGACAATGGGGCGTTGGTGGATTGGTTGCTGGGACTGGAATAACACAATTTAACTGATGATCCGTCCGTCTTCCATTTCAATGATCCTGTGCGTTTTCTGCGCAAATGCCTGATCGTGGGTTACGATCAGCAGGGTCTGGTTGTACACTTCGGCGAGTTCTTTAAATATGTCGAAAACGATTTCGCTGTTCTTTTTGTCCAGGTTGCCGGTCGGCTCGTCGCCCATAATGATGAGCGGATCATTGATTAAAGCCCTGGCAATGGCGACACGCTGTTTTTCGCCACCGGAGAGTTGGTGTGCCATTTTGAGGGCCTTGTCCTCAATGCCCAGCATTTTCAGGCGTTCCATGGCGTGGTGTTCTACTTCCTTCTCTTCATACTTTTGCAGTTTCAGGCCGGGGAGCATAACATTCTTCAGTACCGTAAATTCGTTGAGCAGGTAATGGAACTGGAAAACGAAGCCGATTTTTTCATTCCGAACCCTGGCCAGTTCGGCCTCTTTTCTGTTCCGCATACTTTCCTGATCGATGAACAATTCCCCTTCATAATCGGTGTCCATGGTGGAAAGGATATACAGCAAAGTAGATTTTCCGCAGCCTGATTTACCGGTAACAGATACAAATTCACCCTTATCAATAGAAAAACTGATATGGTTCAAAATCTGGATGGTTACCGGATCGTGAAAACTTTTACAAATATCCCTGGCTTGAAGTACGGTGTTGGTCATTTTAAATTGAACCTGGAGTTAGTGAGTGGTTTGCAGGGTTAATTGTTGAGCGGTTGAGGAGGTTGAGAAATGTTGAGGGCGATTACAGTTGGTATTTGCTTTTGACCTTTTCAATTTGCCCAAGATTACTTTCCGCGGATAATCACAACCGGATCGATCTTACTGGCTTTTCTTGCAGGAAAATACCCGGCCAGGTAAGTGGTTACAATGGAAAAAGTGATACCGATAATATAATACACCGGGTTGTAATTGACCGGATAAGTGGTGATGGTTGGTAATGCTGCTGTGACAAAAGGAATCTGGT
>JADLCC010000537.1 GCA_020847425.1 Saprospiraceae bacterium | reverse complement strand
TCCGGTACTGGCAACAGAGTCCGGCGCAATACCGCCGGCTCGTGGGCGCTTTGCTGCTGTTTGCGGTGTTCAACAGTTCCGATGTGTTTCTCTTGTTGAAAATCAAGGAAGCGGGTTGCAGCGACAGTATGGTGATCGGGATTTATATTTTTTACAACCTTGTTTATGCCCTTTTTGCATATCCGGTTGGCATTTTGGCCGACCGGATCGGGATGAAAAAAGTGTTTTCCTTTGGTCTGTTGTTGTTTGCTGCCGTGTATGCGGGCATGGCGTTTGCGGAGACAACCCTTGCTTTTTTTGGACTTTTTGCGCTTTACGGCGTGTATGCCGCCGCTACGGAAGGTGTGGCGAAAGCCTGGATCAGCAACATCAGCGCAAAAGAAGATACGGCAACGGCTATCGGAACGTTTACGGCTTTCCAGAGCCTGGCCGCTTTGCTGGCGAGCAGCCTGGCCGGGGGCATTTGGTACTGGAAAGGTTCGGGAGTAACATTTTTGCTGAGTGCGGGCGTGGCTCTTGCTGTGGGCATTTATGTAATGCGGCCTCGGAATACCTATTTCTGAGGATTTGAATATCTGACTGATAACGAATTATTTATACTCAAATACTCAACAGGAATTATCACGAAAACCCCTTTTTCCACTTCTGAGCAATCCGTAGCGCCGTTTCCAGCATATAAGGCTCCCATTTTTCAACATCCCAGGCTGTGTGAGCGAGCTCGGAGGCAGACAGCAGGCGTTGTGCATCTGTACATCCGGAAGCCTGCTCCAGGATGTCCGACAACTGGCGTTGCTGCCGGTGCAGCAGTTCGTCTTCAAGGGGTTGTCCCAATTCGATGCGCCCGGCGGGCAAAAAAGCATTGGTTGGTTGTGTTGAGGACTCCTGTTGCCTGAGGATGGCATCCATGGTCTCAAAATCGGCTTGAAACTGCCGCCTGCTTGTTTCTGTTTTGAGACCGGCGCCGAGTTGTTCCATTACGACAAATTTTACATTCGGGCATTGTCCCAACGCATATTCCAGCATTTGAAATACCGCGGCCGGTACGGAATCGTCGTGGGTATCGCGGCGTATCGGCCGGGACGGCAAAAGCGGCGAATCCTCCCAACTGCCGCCGGAAATATGGATTTCGCGCACCCGGTCGAGCGGATACAGTTGAAGCAGCGCATCCGGTTCGAGCCCGAAGTTGTGCGACTGGCAGTACAGGTTGTGCAGGTCCAGGATGATAAAACCGTTGATCGGTTCGATCAGGCGGAAAAGGAAATCGCCGTGTTTTTTCACCTCGTCCAGCGAATAGGAAAAAGCCAGGTTTTCGAGGCCCACGGGGCATTGGCAGGCGTCAAAAATCCGGCTCAGGCGGTCTGTACCGATGGCCAGGGTAACAGGTGTGAAAGGCAGGCTGATCGGGGCGCCCGCATGAAAATCGGCGCCGGTCATAAATCCGAAATGTTCGGTGATATGGTCGAACCTGAATGTTTTTGACAATTGAGTCAGTTGGTTCAGCCAGTCCTGCTGCGCTGCCGACCATTTTCCAGAGAACAGTGAAAAAAACACCCCGTGCCCGATCAACCGGCCGGCCCGGCCAAATTCCTGCAACAACTCCGTAAACCAGGGCGGCACTTCCCGAAATTTGTACAAGGTATCAAAGGACCATTCGATCGCCTGCACTTTTTCGGCTTCCAGCAACGGAAGGGCTGCCAGCAGGATGTCGGCATCGAGGTTGCAGGCGATCGAGGAGAGGGTTTTCATGGTTTATGGTTTATGGTTGATAGTCTATAGTTTATGCGTTTATGGTTTATTGAGGCCTCCCCTAATAAACCATAAACGCATAAACTGCTAAACCTATCAACCCATACCGCAGGCAGGGCAGTTATCCGGAATGGTTGTTCCATTTTGGTTTCTTTCGAGGTCGCCGTGATCGATGTCACAGTTTTCAGTACATTCCTTGAAATGGATACCGGCTGTATCTTTTTTCAGTGAATCACAGGAAGTGGTTGTGGCGCCGATGGTAACGCCGACAAAAATGGCTTGCAAAAGTGATTTGGAAATTTTCATAGTGAGAAAGTTAGACAGTTTGAAATATTGTATAGTTTGAAGACAGCACTTCTTCTAAAAACCGTTGGGGCTTTTAAAAAATAGAAATGTTCCTTCAGGCGCCTCAACAATCTCAACCCTCAACATCCTCAACCTCTATCCATCAAACCACCCTTCAAACCCTCCCTGACCGCTTCCGCCACCTGCTCCACCTGCGCTGCACTCATCCCCGGAAACAATGGCAAACTCAGACAGGTATCCGCAATTTGTTCGGCCAGCGGAAAATCGCCGCGCTGATAACCCAGTGAACGGTAGGCTTCCTGCAAATGCGGCGGCAAGGGGTAATGGATCATCCAGCCGATGCCCCGGGCGCTGAGGTGTTGGGCGAGGGCGTCGCGTTCCTGCGTCCTCACGACAAAAAGGTGCCACACATGATTGTCCGGGTCGGCGGCGGCAGGCAATACAAGCGTCTCGATATCAGACAATTGCGCGGTATACAGGGCTGCCAGTTGGCGGCGTTGTTCGGTCCATTGCTGCAAAAAAGGCAATTTCATGGATAACAATGCGGCCTGCAATTCGTCGAGCCGGGAGTTGTAACCCG
>JADLCC010000536.1 GCA_020847425.1 Saprospiraceae bacterium | reverse complement strand
GATATCAAGTAAAACGGCACAAAAACGCCATAGTAAATGGTCTGCATTACATCAAGTATACAAACGTATCGGAGCAAGTCCACACATCGGAGTTGTGAAAAAACGCCCGCGTAAATAATGTGAAGTGCCAGCATGCGCAGCCCATACGCGACAAATAATGCAGGTAAATGATACCCGGACAACAGCAAAATCAGTAGAAAAAAGTAGTGAAACACCTGCGAAATACTCAGCGATGCGAGCAGAAACTGATGTATCAGTCGGTAGCCGGTTGAGGCGCCCAGGTGCCGGCGTTTTTGCCCGAGCCATTGCTTCCAGGTTGTTTGGGCGGCTGAAAACACAAAAGATTCTGGCATCGCACAGATAGCGGTATTCCCCTTTGTTCCAACAGCATTCACCAGCAGATCATCGTCTCCGGAAGGGATGTGCAGGTGTGATGAATACCCACCCATCCGTTCAAATGCCGTTTTTTTAAAAGCCAGATTGCGCCCCACCCCCATATACGGCATACCTGCGCGCGCAAAGGAAAAGTACTGCATGGCGGTGTGCGCTGTTTCAAAACGCGCCCAGCGGTTCAACATGCCCGGCACTTTGTCCATCGGCCCGTATCCCAATACCAATTCCGTTTCGGGATGCTGAAAAGCCGTTTCGGCCATATTCGACAACCAATAAGGACTTGCAGGGCGGCAATCCGCATCCGTCAGGAGAATATTGGGGTATTTACAGGCTTTGATGCCTTGTTCCAGGGCGTATTTTTTTCCTGGAAATGCTTTGTCTGTTACCGGAACAACCTTCAAGCGTGGGTTTTCCACCTGAAACAACTGTAAAACTAAAGCAGAATCATCCGTAGAGGCATCGTTGACAACCACCAACTCCCATGCCGAAACATATTCCTGCGCCAATACAGCGGGCAAAAACTGGCGCAGGTTATGCGCTTCATTGCGTGCACAAATAATCAGGGAAAAAGGCGGCGGCAACGTATTATTTTCTCTTTCTTGCAGCCGGTTATTTTGCTTTGAAAAAAAGGCAAAACGAGCAAAAATGCCCACGTGAAAAAGCAGTTGCCAAAATGTGGCGCCAAAAAAACACCAGAGTAACGCTAATAAAAAGAAGTTGGTCTGCATCGGAAGTTGACGAGGCTGTAAAAGTATCCGAATTGTCAGACTTTTGTGCGGTAAATTATGAAACGGATTATTGTTGCCATCGACGGCTATTCTTCCTGCGGCAAGAGTACCCTCGCCAAAGCCCTGGCGAAAACATTACATTATGCTTACCTCGACTCCGGAGCCATGTACCGCGCCGTAACGTTGTATTTCCTTGATAATCAACTGGATTACAATGACCCGGAAGTAGTGGAAGAGGTTTTGCAACATATTGAAATCCATTTTGAACGGATCGACGGCCAAAACCGCACATTCCTGAACGGCGTGGATATCGAACGCGCTATCCGGGAAATGCGGGTCAGCGAACACGTCAGCCCGGTATCGACCATTTCCACCGTACGACGTGCTATGGTGCGCCAGCAGCAGGCAATGGGCAAACGCAGGGGCATTGTTGCCGATGGCCGCGACATCGGTACAGTGGTTTTTCCGGACGCAGAACTGAAAATTTTCCTCGTCGCTGACCCGGAAGTCCGCACCAGCCGCCGCCACCTCGAACTGGCAGCCAAAGGTATCGACGCCGACTGGCATGAGGTACAGCGCAACCTGCTGGAGCGTGATCATATCGACTCCACTCGGGCCGATAGTCCGCTGAGGCAAGCGGATGATGCTGTAATCATTGACAACACCTTGCTTTCGGAAGAACAACAATTGGAAAAAGCCCTCGCACTGGCAAAAGAACGTATTCCTGCCGCTTAATTTACCCTATGAATTTTTGGCAAAAACCCGTTGAAACGCTGTACGAATTACTCCAGCGTAAAGCCCCGCACCTGAGACAGGTGCGGCACTTCCCTTCTGCTGCACTGCACCGGGAAGTGGATTTCGACGTGTACCTGCCTCCGGATTATCACCTTTCCAGCGGCCGGAAATACCCTTTGGTGTTGTTCAATGACGGACAGGATTTGCCACATATGGATTTTGCCTCCATTCTGGAACGCCTGTATTTCGAACAATCCGTACCGCATTTTATCGCAGTCGGCGTACACGCATCCGGCGCCCGCATGCACGAATACGGTACAGCCAGGCAACCCGATTATAAACACAGGGGAGACAAGGCGCCGCAATACACTTATTTCATTATCAATGAGTTATTACCACAATTGATGCGCCGTTTCCGCATTTCTGAGGAACCGAAAGAACGTGTCTTTGCGGGCTTCTCGCTGGGTGGATTGTCGGCAATAGATATCGCATGGGCGCATCCACAGGTATTTGGTGCCTCAGGCGTGTTTTCCGGTGCATTGTGGTGGCGCTGGTCGCCGGTACATCCGGAGAATCCGGACGCCGACCGCATTATGCACGATATCATCCGGCAATCGACGCACTGGCATGAAAACCAGCGTTTCTGGTTTCAATGTGGCACCCTCGATGAAGAAGATGACCGCAACAACAATGGCGTGATCGATTCCATCGACGATACCCTGGACCTCATCCGGGAACTGCGTTCAAAAGGATGCCCGGAACACGATGTGCGCTACCTGGAGATGCAAGGTGGGCGACATGAGCCTTATACCTGGGGGCAGGCTATGCCGGATTTCTTGCGATGGACGTTGATCGTGAGTCGTGAGTCGTGAGTGGCATTTCATTAAATGAATGTACTCAGTATCTATAACGAAATGCCACTCACGACTCACGACTCACCACTCACGATTTTAATCACTACCATCTTCGACGTCGGCGTATTACTTTTTTCAGCCGTGCTGTTAATCGGAACCAGCACATTGGTTTCCGGGAAATAAGTGGCCGTACAACGTTCCGGAATGTCATATGCGACAACAATAAACCGGCGCGCAACGCGCTCTACCCCATCGTGGTAATTGAATAAATCCACCACTCCCCCATCTGTCAGACCGGCTTTGGACATATCGAAAGGATTCATCAGAATGACCCGGCGTTCGTTTAATATACCCCTGTAGCGGTCGT
>JADLCC010000535.1 GCA_020847425.1 Saprospiraceae bacterium | reverse complement strand
TGGCAGCACACCGGCTCAGATACTTATGCTGTTTCACCCAATAATGCCAAAACGGGTCTTTTCCTGCCCAACCAAAGTTTCTGGGCCTTCGGTGGAAAAGGTATTGTCTCATTCAATCGTTTTTTCGGCGGCATTCTAACTGCCGCAGGCGCTTTCAATGGCGACCTGGTGCCTAGCCAGCCTGCATACTCGGTGGGCTTTTACTTCAAATGGGATTGACTCCTGCTGCGCTGAATACCATGTTTTAGCGAAAAATTCCGGACGCTGGTCGGGAAAAGACATCTGCCCTAGATGCCCAGTCCCATTTTTGCGCCGTTCATTGGCTCACAATTCACAACTCACAACTCACAACTCACGATGAGAAGCAACCACGAAATAGACTACAAAATCCACGGCGAAGAAATGCAATGCGTCGAAATCGAACTCGATCCGCAAGAGACGGTCATAGCCGAGTCGGGTAGTTTTATGTTTATGGATGAAGGAATTGAAATGGCCACCGTATTTGGCGACGGCAGCGGCCGTGCGGAAGGCTTTTTCGGCAAACTAATGACTGCCGGCAAACGCCTGCTGACCGGCGAGAGTTTGTTTATGACCACTTTTACCAATCAGGTACATGGAAAACAAAAGGTAACTTTTGCAGCGCCTTATGCCGGTAAAATTGTGCCGCTCGACCTGATGGCTTATAGCGGTAAAATTATTTGCCAGAAAGACGCTTTCCTCTGCGCCGCCAAAGGGGTACAGGTAGGTATCGAATTTCAACGGAAACTGGGTACAGGCCTCTTCGGCGGTGAAGGTTTTATCATGCAAAAACTCGAAGGCGACGGCATGGCATTCGTACACGCCGGCGGTTATATCCTCGAACGCGAGTTACAGGTGGGCGAAACACTGCGCGTCGATACGGGCTGTATTGTTGCCTTTACCAGCAGGGTCGATTATGATATCCAGTTTGTAAAAGGTGTGCGCAACATGGTTTTCGGCGGCGAAGGTTTGTTCTTTGCCGTACTGCGCGGTCCCGGTAAAGTGTGGCTGCAATCGCTGCCCGTCAGCCGTTTGGCCGCCAAGATTATTTCTTACGGTACGGTCAATCGCAAAGATGAAGGCAGTATTCTTGGCGGGCTGGGTAATATGCTGGACGGGAACTAAGGGTGACGCGGATTACGCGGATAGCAATATCCTGAGTTATGGAGGTAAAATATCCGCGAAAATCAGCCCCATCCGCGTAATCCGCGTTACACGTATTTCAACCACCAGTAATCATGTGAAAACTTGTATTTCCCGTACCAACGGCACACAAGATACATCACTCCAATAAACAGAAGCCACACCACGTACACCAGACCTAAACTTTGCACATAATCCGGCGGCCACGTATCCGGCGGGCTGAAGAAAAAGTCAACTTCCCAGCCAAAATACATTGCGGACAGAGCATGAATCAGGGAAAAATGTATCAGGTAAAAGAAAAAAGGTACCTGCCCATAAACGCGTAAAAAAGAATGTACGGGGCCGCTGGTACGTTCAAACAACAACAGCAGCAACAGACCCGGGCCGATTGTCATACACAAATACAAAAGGGACGGCGGGTATTTTGTGGCATTTAAAAAAGACAACAGGGAGTAAACAGCGCCTCTTTCCTGAGGCGCCCAGTCTTTCAGATCACCATACAAATTCGTAGCGCGCAAGGCGATAAAAAAGAGGATCAGCCCTGCCCCCATTTGCCATAAAAAACGTTGTCTTTTGGCCGCTTCCCAGCGCATCACCGGTCCAAAGACATACCCCAGCGCCATCACTCCGATCCAGGGAATGAGGGGATAGGCTACGATCAGCCCGAATGACTGGCTTTCATTGAATGGAATCCATCCGCCGCCTACATGAAGCACTTTCCACAACCAACTGAAACTGCCCCAGGAATCAGCGGAGATTCTATCCAGCAAATTGTGGCCAGCCACCATCACCAATCCGATACCCGCAATCCAGCGCATCGGGAGGTGAATCAGGGCTGACAACACGATCATAGAACAGCCGATGGCCCAAAGCACCTGGACAAAAACAAATCCTTTTACCCAGGGCCATTCAAACATCAGGCTCAGGTTGACCACCGCGAATTCGAGGAACACAAACCACAACCCACGCGTAAAAAGGTAACGGCTTAAAGTCTTGTTGTTGTTCACTTTGTTTCCGTACAACCAGGCACTTATACCTGCCAGAAATACAAACAACGGCGCGCAAAGGTGCGTGATCCAGCGGGTGAAAAACAGCGCTGGCCAGGTTTGTGTCATATCTTCAGGTTGGAATGGTGTAGGACCAAAAAAATCGCGGGTATGGTCGAGTACCATCAAAACGATCACGAAACCACGCAGGATATCCAGCGATGACAGTCGTGCAGAGGGATTGTTTTGCATTTTTTCAGTTGGTTTGAACTGTTTTTTGAGGCAATGATACATGCAATTGCGCACTCTCCAAAACACGGATTTGTATTTCTTTTTCCTTTCTTATCCTTCAAATTGAGCCTAGGTTATGACAAATCGCGCGGTTGGCCTACTTTTGCGGCCCCTTGGGAAACTTTTCCTTCTGTTTTTTCATTCCCTTGTGGCAACAACCAACGCAACATAGATATGGATTTTGTTTCAGAACTCCGCTGGCGCGGCCTTATTCACGATGTGACACCCGGTATCGAAGAACACTTGCAAAAAGGCAGGGTTCGGGCCTATATTGGGTTTGACCCCACCGCTTCTTCGCTCACCATCGGCAACTACGTCCAGATCATGCTGCTGACTTTTTTGCAACGCGCAGGTCACCAGCCGGTTGTGCTGATGGGCGGTGCAACCGGGCGCATCGGCGACCCGAGCGGAAAAGACAAGGAACGTGAACTGAAAAGTTACGACGAACTGGACGGCAACATTACCCGCCAGATGGTACAAATGAAACAATTCCTGAATTTCGATCCTGCCTTGCCTAACCACGCCCTGCTCGTCAATAACTACGATTTTTACAAAGACATGAACGTGCTCGATTTTCTCCGGGATGTCGGTAAGTACCTGACTGTCAATTACATGATGTCGAAGGAAAGTGTAAAACGACGCATCGAAGGAGAAACGGGTATATCTTTTACGGAGTTCAGTTACCAGTTGCTGCAAGGTTATGATTTTGTGCTGCTGAACCGCGAACACGGCATCAGCGTACAAATGGGCGGTTCCGACCAATTTGGCAATATCACGGCAGGTGTGGAACTGGCGCGGAAGATCGACGAAGCGAAGGTATTTGCGCTGACTACGCCGCTACTCACCAAGGCCGATGGCACCAAATTCGGCAAAAGTGAAGGCGGAAATATCTGGCTGGACCCAGCCATGACCAGCCCTTACAAATTTTACCAGTTCTGGCTGAATGCGGATGACAGGGATTTACCCAAATACCTGCGTTATTTCTCTTTGCGCAACAAAGAGGAGATCGAGGCGCTGGAAAGCAACGAAACGCCGCAAGCCATCAAACGCATCTTTGCAGAAGAAATGACCCGGCGGGTACATGGCGATGCGGCTTTTGATGCCGTTTTGGCGGTTTCTGCACTGTTGTTTGATCCGAAAGCCGATGCCGAAACCCTCAGAAGCCTCGATGCGGATATGCTGGCTCAGGTAGCGGAAGAAATTCCTTCTCCCAAAGTAACAGGTTCTTTGTTGCAGGGCTCTCTGAACCTGCTCGACTTTTTAAGCGATCACACTGGAATTTTAACCAGCAGAAGTGAAGCGAAAAAAGCCATTCAGAACAACGCGATTTCTGTCAATAAGGTGAAAATTACGGACCTCAATACTGTGGTGAGCGCAGCAGATTTGCTGCACGGCCGCTTTATTATGGTGGAAAACGGGAAGAAAAACAAGTTTTTGGTGGAGGTCATTTAAATAAATCAGCAAGAAGCAACTCAAATCCCGGTAACACCTCCCCGCCAGACAACACCTCTTCAAACGGTATCGTCTGAATATCGCCATTTTCCGTATAAACAAACGTTTTGCGGCCTTGCGGGTCGACAAGCCATCCCATTCGGCAACCGACCGCCATATATTCCTCCATCTTTTCTTTTAGATACGCGAGGCTTTGGTCTTTCGAGCGAAGTTCCAGCACGAACTCTGGCGCAATGGGAGCAAAATGATTACGTTCATCAGAAGTTAATGCTTTCCAGCGATCTTGACTTACCCAGGATACATCGGGCGAGCGTTCGGCGCCGTTAGGTAGTTTAAAACCTGCGGAAGAATCGAAGACTTCTCCCAGTTGGTGTTGTTTGTTCCAAATGCCAATCTCAATAGTCAGTTTGGCATTTCTGTTTCCAGTTTCAGAAGTTGTAGGCGCCATAATGAAGATGTTTTTTTGTGCATCGCGCTCGATGCGCAACTCGGGATTAAGTTGACAAAACTCGAAAAATGTTTCATCAGTCAAAACACTGTCCGGAAGCCTGAAAGTGATACCCGGAAATGTTTGTACATCTTGCTCGGGAGTAACATTCAATACTGCTGTCATATGCTGTGATTTTGAAACAAAAATAACGGAATTTGGTCAATATTCTATCCCTGCAAAACAGAATCTCCGTTTTACCACCCAGATAACTGATAACCAATAACCGATAACTAGATCGCCTGGATTAAGTCGTACTGCGTCACAATATGCAGTCCGCCCGAGCGATCCGTCGCGATGACGGCCGGAATATCCTTGCTGATGTAACGGTTCAGTTGACTGATCGGCATATTGTCTTTCACGACAGGGAAAGCCTCACCCATCACTTCCTTGAGCAGTTTTTCGGCGTTTTGCAGCGGATTTTCCAGCAGGATGTGCAGCAACTGTGTTTCGGTGATAGAACCTACCACTTTATCGCCGTCCTGAACGGGTAACTGGCTGATATCGTGCGACTTCATCAGGTTGAATGCGCTGCGCACGGAGTCACCGACTTGCGCGGCCAGGAAACGCCGGTCTTTTTTGCGGGCGATCAGGTCGCTCACTTTCATTTCCTCTTCCAGGAACCCACGTTCGCGCATCCAGTCGTCGTTGTAAATTTTGCCGACGTAGCGGCTGCCGTGGTCGTGGAAAATCAGCACCACCACGTCGTTTTTTTTCAGTCGGCCGCGCAATTGCCACAGAGCGCCCATCGCGCTTCCTGCGGAATAACCCAACAGAATACCTTCTTCGCGGGCCAATCGACGGGCCCACAAAGCGGCGTCTTTATCGCTTACTTTTTCAAATAAATCGATGAGGCCGAAATCGACATTGGCTGGCAGGATGTCCTCTCCAATGCCCTCCGTGATATAAGGGTATATCTCTTTGGGGTCAAAAACGCCCGTTTCATGGTATTTTTTGAACACCGAACCATAGGTGTCGGCGCCCCAGACCTGGATATTCGGATTTTTTTCTTTCAGGAATTTGGCCGTGCCGCTGACCGTCCCGCCCGTACCCACACCTACAACCAGGTGCGTAATTTTGCCATCCGTTTGTTCCCATATTTCAGGACCGGTGCTTTCATAGTGCGCGAGGCGGTTGGAGAGGTTGTCGTATTGGTTGCACCAGAATGAATTCGGGATTTCCGTACTGAGCCGGCGGGCCACGGAATAATAGGAGCGGGGGTCGTTCGGCTCTACATTGGTTGGACAAACAATCACTTCAGCGCCAACGGCTTTCAGCAAATCTACCTTTTCTTTGCTTTGTTTGTCCGTTGTCGTAAAAATGCAGCGATAACCACGGACGCAGCCTACCAGTGCAAGGCCCATGCCTGTGTTGCCTGAAGTACATTCAATAATGGTGCCGCCTGGTTTGATGTCGCCGCGCGCCTCAGCGTCATTGATCATTTTGACCGCCATACGGTCTTTGATGCTGTGCCCTGGATTAAAAGTCTCCACTTTGGAAAGCACCAGTGCCGGTATATCGGCAGCCACATTGTTCAGTTTTACCAGGGGCGTATTGCCTATGGTTTCGAGGATATTTTTCTTATAATTCATTCTTTGATTTTATTTTTTGCTTAGGACAAAAATGTAATGTGTGCGTCCCGTTGGAAAGGGGAGCGCAAAATTAGCGCTTTTCCATAAAAGGAACACGGATTGAAAGGAGGAGACGCGGATTTAAGGGTATCAAAACCCTAAATTCGTGTCTCCTCCTTTCAATCCGTGTTCCTTTTTTATCTGAAAATAGCAGCCTATTCTTCCACCGGGGCCGGGATCGTCGCAAGACTCACAATATTATCATTGGGTTGATCTGTTTCAATCAATCCGTCGCGCAGCCGCACAACGCGGTGGGCATGCATTGCGATATCTTGTTCGTGCGTAACCAAAATCACTGTATTGCCGCCTTTGTGAATTTGCTCAAACAGCCCCATGATTTCATAAGACGTTTTACTGTCGAGGTTACCCGTCGGTTCGTCGGCCAGTATGATGGCCGGGTTGTTCACCAAAGCGCGGGCAATGGCGACGCGCTGGCGCTGTCCGCCGGAGAGTTCGTTGGGTTTGTGGTTTACCCGGTCGCCAAGGCCAACGGATTCGAGTACTTTTCGGGCTTTTTCCAACCGCTCTTCGCGGCTTACACCGGCATAAACGAGTGGTAATGCCACATTTTCGAGCGCCGATAACCGCGGCATCAGGTTGAAGGTCTGGAATACGAAACCGATTTCCTTGTTCCGTACTTCTGCCAGTTCGCCGTCGTCCATGGTGCTGACTTCGGTACCGTTGAGCCAATATTCTCCGCTTGTCGGAGAATCCAGGCAGCCCAGCAGGTTCATTAGCGTCGATTTGCCGCTACCGGAAGGCCCCATGAGTGCTACATATTCGTTTTTGGCGATATCGAGCGAAACGGTTTTCAGCGCCTCGACTTTTTCAGCGCCCATAATGTATGTCTTATTGAGATTCTTAATGGAGATCAGCATTTTTCAGAACAATGAACATGAACGAGAGGTGTAAGTAGCAATGGAATGATGTCAGGTGCGCTTTTTTCTCAAAAACAAACCCGTAACCACAGCGAAGAGTCCTACTATAAAGCCGGTAAACTCCTTAATCAGATAGGGAAACCAGCGGGTTGCAATAAAGTAACCTGCAATAGCCGCAACTGCGAGAATAATGATCCAGTAAAGTGGTTTTTTCATCAATCCATCATTTTAGGTACCATAAAAAACTGTCCGTTTTGTTCCGGTGCATTCTGAAGGGCTTCCGCCGTGGTAAGTTGTGCGCCAACTTCATCTGCTCTCAACACATTTACAGCGTCGTTGAGGTAGACCAGCGGTTCAACGTTTTCCGTATCAAGGGTACGAAGCGTATCGACCATGTCTAGAATACGTTGTAAGTCGCCCGTCAGTTTTTCGCGTTCGGCATCACCGAGTTGCAAGCGGGATAGTTTTTCAAGGCGTGAAATAAGCACTGCATCTATTTGCATGAAAAAAGCTTAGAAGTTTGTGAGCAGATGACCGTTCAACGTGGCCTGTCACTCGTTGAACGAAATTTAATTTACAAGATGTTGATAAAAATTATGACCGAAGGGGTATTCCCCAAGCATCAACAATTTACCTTCGCTGCGCACAAAAGTACACCAATGATTCAAGGCTTACCATCAGATAAATCAATTATCAAACATGTTGCCATCGCCGGTAATATCGGCGCCGGCAAAACGACCCTCTGCGAAATACTGGCCCGGCACTTTGGCTGGGACGTTCACTATGAGGATACGGAAAGCAATCCGTACCTGTCGGACTTCTACCTCGACATGAAACGCTGGTCGTTCAACCTTCAGGTTTTTTTCCTTTCCAGCCGCTACCAGCAGGTGCTGCGCATCCTCAATGGCAATCGCACGGTAATCCAGGACCGCACGATTTATGAAGATGCCTTCATTTTTGCCCCAAACCTCGCAGATATGGGCCTGATGGAACGCCGGGATTTTGAAAACTACCTGACGCTTTTTCAGTCCATCGTCTCTCAGGTAAAAGCACCGGATTTGCTGATTTACCTGAAAGCCAGTATTCCGACCCTGGTTGAACACATCCAGATGCGCGGCCGCGACTACGAAGGAAGTATCAGCATCGACTACCTGAAACGCCTCAACGAGCGGTACGACAACTGGATCGGAAACTACCGGGAAGGGAAATTGCTGGTCATCAATGTCGATCAACTGGATTTTTCCAGCAATAAAGAAGACTCCGGAAAGGTTCTTGAAATGGTGCAGGCCGAATTACACGGTTTATTCTAAATCATTGCTGTTCATGGATATCGAACAATTCCGCGATTATTGTCTTGCTAAAAAAGGCGCCGCCGAGGACTTTCCTTTCGGTGAAATGACCCTTTGTATGAAAGTCATGGGCAAAATATTCGCGATCACCGGATTGGACAGCGCTCAATTTACGGTCAATCTGAAATGCGACCCTGATTATGCCCTCGAATTGCGCGAACAATACCCGGAAGTCCAACCCGGCTTCCACATGAACAAAAAACACTGGAATACGGTCGATTTTGAAGGCGCACTCGACGAACGTACACTGCGCGGGCTCATAGACCACAGTTATGAGCAGGTGGTGAAGTCGCTGAAAAAATCGGAAAAGGAGGCGTTGGAAATGGGTTTATGAGTTTATGGGTTTATAAGTTTATGGTTGTAGTTCTTGGCATGAGTCACCGCCATAAACTTATAAACCTATAAACTCATAAACTCTCTTCAATGAATGAGTAAACTCAAAATACCCGATGCCACCAGCGTCAGCCCCGTAATAATCCCCGCGTTGTGTTCCCAGGCATGCCAGTTGAGCCGGTGCAATCCGTGTAAAGCCAGCCAAACCCAGACCACCATGCCGGTTACTGTGGTAACGCCATAAGTCAATGCCAGCAGCGCCACAAACCACCAGCCATATTGGCCGGCCGCCAGAAAATAACCCTCTATTTCGAGACAAGGAGAAAAAAACATGGCAACCGCCAGCGATACGATCACACCCCAGCGGGTGGATCGGCCGTGCAAATGAAAGTGATGGTGGTAATAATGCGACCAAATGTAATAGCCTCCCAGTCCGATGAGTGCAACCGGTGCTATCCATTCTGTAAAATGCTCCGCTTTACCTGCCAACACGCTTCCCAGTCCGGCAAAAATACCACCTACCAATACCGTGCTGAGCACATGCATCAGTCCCGCTAAAAAGGTGACCCACAATACTTTGTAATTGCTCCATCCATCCTGACGGCCAATGGCCAGCACGGGCAGCCAGTGGCTTGGGATAAGGGCGTGAAACAAACTTAACAGGGCACTTCCGACTAGTAAGGTCTCCATTCAAAAAATTCAAAATAACAAAAGAGAGGCGTTTGGGTTCATTGGTGGGTTTGTTGGTTTGAATGGTTTGATGGTTTG
>JADLCC010000534.1 GCA_020847425.1 Saprospiraceae bacterium | reverse complement strand
TCCTGTTTTTCAAACAGCGAAATGCGCAGCACTTTATCGACCAGCAGCGACAGGCGGTTGAGTTCCATGCCGGCAATGTCGAGGTATTCCTGCGTCCGCTGCGGGTTTTGCAGGGCGTCGAATTTTTGCAGGGCTTCCACGGCTACGCTCACTGTGGCAATGGGCGTTTTCAGTTCGTGGGTCATGTTGCGGATAAAATCGTTTTTCAACTCCGTGAGCCGGTGTTGCCGCAGCAGGCTTTGGTAAATAAAAAGGAAAGCCAGGGCCACACAAACCAGCAGCAGCCCTGAAAAAAACAATTGCGGCCACATGTTGCGCAGTACATGGCTTTGATAGCCATCGAGTACGGCGCCGTATTGTTCGCGGCTGAACGCGTCGGTGTAGGTGGCCGCCACGAGCCCGGTCGGTGGCAGGCTATCCTTGTGCAGGCGAACCAATTGTGCCGGAACGGGTGCGCCGGATTCGGCAATCGCCTCGGTCAGTTTTTTCTCCAGGATCGGAAAAACATCGAGCGCGGGTTGCTCCGCAAGCCGGGAATTGAATACCTGCCGGGCCGAATCGCCCTGGATAGCCACAATCATGGAAAGGCTGCCCACTGTGCCGCCGGGTTCCACACGGATTTTGTTTTCGGCGACTTCCGTTTGCCAGAAATGCGTGGTATCGCTCAGTTCGATGTGCCGGTATTCAAATAATGCCGAATCGTTGGGGAAGCGCAGGCGTTCATTCAAGGTATCTTTTGCGGTGCGCTCCGGCAGCCGCACATCAATCTGCACGCTGTCTTTGCGGAAATCCAGCGTTTTTACAATCAGCCGGTCGAATGCGCCGCGTTCGATGCTGCGCACGGCATTTACCAGCAGGAGGTTGGTCTCCTGCTTCAGTTTGTCCACCTCGTCGTCCCACACTTTTTCCAGAAACAGGTACACGAACGCCAGCAGCAGTCCGATGCCCAGGGTCATCAGGAGAATGGCGAGTCGTTGGCGGGTGAATCTTTGCATGGTGTTTTCTAAGTGTTTTGGTGTTTTCTACGTGTTTTGGTGTTTTAGTGTTTTAGTGTTTTGGGCGCTTCGCTTTTGGCCCCCGCGAGTAGTTTAGGCGAAGCGCCCAAAACACCAAAACACTAAAACACCAAAACACGTAGAAAACACCAAAACACTTTTTTAACAAAGGTAAGGCAGGCCAACCCCACCCAAACGCCGATTAACCTTAATTAACCTTACATCAAGGTTGTTTAACCCGCCGCCGTTGCAGCGCCTGCTACTTTTGCCCCATCATTTTCACCAAACTTATGCAACAACATATGAAACACCTGATCCTGCTCCCGCTTGTGCTGATGCCCTGGATACTGTCCGCACAAGCCACGGAAGGCGAAATTACCTTCAGCGAAACCGTAAAGTTGAATATTCAACTCGATGATATGGAGGTCGAAAACAATGCGGAAATACAGAAAATGCTGCCCACCTCGCAAAGTTCTCCTACCATTTTGCTGTTTAATGAAAACAAAAGCCTGTATAAAAACATGGATAATGCGGAAAATGAAACAGGGGGTAACCACGAACAGGGTGGTATGCATATGGAATTCAAAATCATGCGCCCGGAAAACCGCGTGTACCGCGACCTGGAAAATGGAAGAATAGTGGAAAGCCGCGAGTTTATGGGACGTTTTTTCCTGATCGATGAGGAAGCGACGCGGCAGGCATGGAAACTGACCGGCGAACAAAAAACCATCCTCGGCTACCCTTGCCAAAAGGCTTTGTTGCAGGATACCAGTCGGAAAGTGGAAGCCTGGTTTACCACTCAAATCCCCGTCTCCTTTGGTCCCGGCGAATTCAGCGACCTGCCAGGCATGATCCTGGAAATCTCCAACGGCGACCGCAGCGCATTGGCTACCAAGATCGAACTGAAGGCTTTGCCCAAAGACGCCATTGAAAAACCCTCTAAAGGAAAAACAATCGGCAGAGCGGAGTACAAAAAATTGGTCGATGAAAAATTGAAAGAAATGGATGCCGATGGCGGAGGTAATGTGCGGATGATTATCAGGAATTAACTGGGTATTTTGGTGTTTTTGGGTTTTAGGGATTTAGGCGCTTCGCCTAAACTACTCACGGTTGCCAAAAGCGAAGCGTCCAAAACACCAAAACCCGAAAACACTAAAACACTTAAGCTATGAAACAAATACTCCTCTTCCTCCTCTTCGCCCTTCCATTCGGCCTGTGGGCCCAAAACAAAAACATTACGCTGGAAGGCGCGGTGGCCGATTCGAGCGGCATCGGGCTGCCTTCCGCCAGTGTGGTATTGCTGCAGGAAAAAGACTCGGTCATGCACGCTTTCGGGTTGTCGGGACCCGAAGGTCGTTTTGCCATCAAAAGGGTAACGCCCGGCGATTATATCCTGCAAATCACTTACCTGGGTTACCAGACGCACTACCAGTCCGTCAAAGTGGCTGCCGATCAGCCCAAAACGGCACTCGGCATAATCCTGCTGACACCCTCCAATACACTGCTCGATGCGGTGGACATCAATGCGCAACGTGCACCGATGAGTATCCGGAAAGACACCATCGAATACAATGCCGGGGCCTTCAAAACCCAGCCGGGCTCTGTAGTGGAAGACCTGCTGCGCAAACTACCCGGCGTGGAAGTACAACAGGACGGCAGCATCAAAGCGCAGGGAGAAACGGTACGGAACGTGCTGGTGGAAGGCAAGGAGTTTTTCGGCCAGGACCCCAAAATCGCTACCAAAAACCTGCCCGCCGATGCCGTAGACAAGGTGCAGGTGTTCGACAAAAAATCGGACATGGCTGAATTCACGGGCATCGAAGACGGGCGCGATGAAAAAACCATCAACCTGAAACTCAAGGAGGACAAAAAGCAGGGCTATTTTGGCAATGTCAGCGCCGGATATGGCACCGAAGAGCGCTATGAAGGCAAATTCAACGTCAACCGTTTTGGCAAAAAAATGCAGTTTTCAGCGTTGGGCGCAGCCAACAACAACAACCAGCAGGGTTTTTCTTTTGAAGATTACATCAACCTGATGGGCGGTTTGTCCAATTTTATGTCGGCCGGCAGCGGCAACGGACAGGTGCGCATCGAAATCAATCCGGACGAGTCGGGCATCCCCATGACCGGCAGCACCGACCGCGGATTTACCGACACGCAGGCGGGCGGCCTCAACCTGAATTACGAATTTTCACCTAAAACGGACTTGAGCGGCAACTACTTTTTCAACCGCGTACAGAATGACCTGGACCGGCTGGCTACCCGGCAAAACCTGCTGGGCGACGGTAATTTCGACTCCGAAGAGGCTGAATTGCGCAACAGCGGCAACATGAACCACCGCCTCAACCTGACGCTGCGGCACAAACTCGACTCTTTCCAGAACATCATTGCCCGCGCCAAATTCAATTACAACGACGCCTCCCTGCTCAGCCAACTGGCCGGAAGCACCTTCGACGCGACGCAAATCATCCAGAACAACAGCCTGCGCAATTACGACTCTGACGGGCAAACCCTGCGCGGAGAAGCCGGACTGGTGTACCGCCGTCGCTTCGGCCGCAAGGGCCGCGCTTTTGTGGCCGACCTGTCGTACCGAAACAGTGGCGACAACCGAAAAGCCAACCTGCTGGCCGACAACACTTTTTACCCCAATGGGCAGGCCACAACCAGCAGCGTGCGGCAACGGCAGCAATACAGCGACGACGCGGAAAACTATGGCATTTCGCTGTCGTACACCGAGCCGATCGGAAAACGGCAATACTTCGAATGGCAGGCTTCGCGGCAGCAATACACCAACCGCACGAACAAAAACTTTTACGACCTGATCGAGACGCCCACGCCGGGCGAATTGTTCAATCCCTTGCTCAGCAACCAGTTCAAACGCGGCTACCGCTACGACCGCGCCGGGATGAACTACCTCCGCAACCGCAAAAAATACAACCTCACCGCCGGCGCTGCGCTGCAAAACGCCGTGCTGGACGGCACACTCGCAGGCTCCAGTGAAAACCTGAGCAGGAGTTTTACCAGGGTGTTGCCCGCGCTGTTTTACAACTACGAATTTGG
>JADLCC010000533.1 GCA_020847425.1 Saprospiraceae bacterium | reverse complement strand
CAGGTATTTTTTACCACATAGGTACATAGGACTTACACATAGATCACATAGAATAAACGAATCAACATCTATGTGATCTATGTGTAAGTCCTATGTACCTATGTGGTAAAAAATCAACCCGTCAGCAATACCGCTATCAAATAATCCGCCAGCAGAATCAGGATATCGCTGAATACCACCGCACGGGTGCTGGCCTGGCCCAGTTCGATACTGCCACCTTTTACAAAATAGCCCTGGTAACAGGAAACGGTGGTCAGGATATAGGCAAACACAAAAGATTTCACGTACATCATAAAAACATTGTACGGCTCGAAGAAAGAACGTACGCCCTGGATGTATTCGGCATCGGTGATCAGTCCGGTCGGTACGCTGGCCAGATAACCGCCGATTATGGCAACAAAAGCGGAAAACGTAACCAGCAGCGGAATCACAAACAAGGCTGCAATGGTTTTTGGCATAATCAGGTATGCAGCCGTATTGACGCCCATGACTTCCATGGCGTCGATATGTTCTTTCTGGCGCATGCCGCCGATTTCAGCGGCCATATTGGAACCCACTTTGCCCGCCAGCACCAGGCAGGTGATCGTGGGCGACAACTCGATCAGCGCCAAATCGCGCACAATGTACCCGATGTAATAGCGCGGCACCAACTGTCCGTCGAGCTGGTACGCAAACTGCACCGCCGCTACCGCTCCGATAAACACCGAAATGAGGCAAACGATGATGAGCGACCCCACGCCGATGTCGTTCATCTGTCGCATGGTCTCTTTCCAGTACATGATAAACTTCTCGGGCCTGCCGAATGCATGTTTCATCATGATCAGGTAGCGACCCAGGTGGCGCAGGTAATTGTAACGGGAGGTACTTACGTGCATAGGGGGTGAGATTGTTGAGGAGTTGAGATGTTGAGGGGCTTTGCTTTTAGTCAGTTCAGTACAGTTTCAGTCGGAATTTCATTTGTCCCTTACCTGTTTGTATTTTACTTCCAGCTTCAAAGGTTCTGCTTTTTTTTCAAAATATAAGCGTGAACTTTCGAAAAAGCGGTGCTTGCACTTCCTTAAAGAATATCCGACCTACTTTTGTCACACTGGAAATTTTTGTATTGACTTTAACCTCCCAAATATGATTCATATAGAGGATAAACGATCTTAATTTTGACATGCTCCGAACTAAACCGCCAAAAATCGCCCGAAAGCGAAGCCGCTCAACAATCTCAACACCTCAACATACTCAACAAAATGCACAAAACCGCAGTCATCACCGGCGCCACCAAAGGACTTGGGCGCGCAATCGCCGAAATTTTTGCCACGCAGGGTTTCGACCTTTGTGTCTGTGCCCGCACCGAAACCGACCTGCAGGCCATGCAGGCCGAGTGGGCAACACGTTTTCCGGCCGTACAACTCCATACTTTTCAGGCGGACCTGGGAAAAAAATCCGAAACGCTGGAATTTGCCGGTTTTGTTCGCTCCATATGGCCGCGGCTGGATGTGCTGATCAACAACGCCGGTATTTATATCGGCGGAATGATTTCGGAAGAACGCGAAGGCACACTGGAAACGCTGCTGGAAACCAACCTGTACAGCGCTTACCACCTGACCCGCGCCCTGCTGCCTCAAATGTTGCCGCACCGCGCCGGTCATATTTTTAACATGTGTTCGATAGCCAGTTTTATGGCTTATCCCAATGGCGGGTCCTACAGCATTTCCAAGTTTGCCTTGCTGGGTTTTTCCAAAGTACTGCGCGAGGAAATGAAACCACACGGCATCAAAGTCACCAGCATCATGCCCGGTGCCGCCTGGTCGGATTCCTGGCGAGGCGCCGATTTCCCGGAAGAGCGGCTGATGCAGGCCTCCGACGTCGCCAAAGCCGTTTGGGGCTGTTACGATCTTTCACCGGCAGCGGTGGTCGAGGATTTGATTTTGAGGCCGCAGTTGGGGGATTTGTGAACCCCGTTTTTTTGTTGAAACCTGACTTTTCCCAAAAACAGGTTCAACAGCATCCGATTTTTTCTGCATATTTGCAACGCCTTCCCTTCATCGCGGGCCCCGGTGGTGGAGGCATCAGTACACTTCATTTTTTTTCAAAAAACAACGACTTCACATGAAAATGATTCTCCAAAAAGTGGCACGACAGTTGTCACACACACACACATTTTGTACAGTTTTGCTGGTATCGGTTATGATGGCCGGGAGTTTGGGGGTTAAAGCGCAGGGTGGCGCATTTACTTTTAGCAGCTTGTCCTCTCCAAATACAACCACAGGAATGCAGCGTTGCACCGTTAGTTGGAGTTTACACGCGACTCCAATTAATGCTATCAATGTTTCCTTTTCCTTCAATGTAAACCCGATTTGTGTCGATATTGCAGCTACACAAGCTACCATTCCGGCAGTATTGGCGCCTTTCACCAATGTAACTAATTCAGGTATTACGATTAACACACTCGGATCCACACCAATTAATATTGCCGCTGCGTTCTCTCCTTTTTTTGTATTTCATTTTAGAGGCGAACCGGCTACTGCTTTGACGATAAATGGTTCCGGTTCTATTCGCAGTACCTCAGGTGCGGTTTTTTCCATTTTACCTTCGTCCAAAACTGTAACTTTTGCTTCGGGTTTCAGCATTTCCGGAGTAGCGAAAAAGTTAGAAGGTATACCATGTAGCAATGGAATGAATAACCGAATAACGGGAGTGACTTTTACTGTAAGTCAGGCAGGGGGCTCTTCCTGTTTTCCAGGTTCTTTGCCGCTCAGTACTTCACCCGCCGAAACGTATTCTTTTTTGCAACTTCCGATGAGTTTCAATTATAACGTGACAGCCGCCAAATCGGCAGGTTGCGAATGTGGGCTGGAAGGGCCTGTTAATAATGACGATGTCAATCAGGCGCGCGCCTTTATTTTAGGATTGGATATTCCTACACTTTTAGAGGGTCATGCCGGTGATTACAACGCCAATGGAATGCTTACTGCACTTGATTTAGTTTTGATGTCACAATGCTACCAGGGTATTCCTTCCGTACCTTCCGTTTGGCGTTTTGCCGCTATCGCAAACGCCGGAACTTTTTCCAATCCATTGATACCGGGCGTCAACCCGTTACCGACACTGCTTCCCGGCTCGCTGAATGTGCCGAATTTGCTCTCCAACAAAACCGTTGATTTTATAGGCATTAAGCGAGGAGATGTTGATCAAAGTTGTACGGAATGCGGATCAAGCCTGACCGGTGGGGTGCTTGAAACACGCAGCAATGCAGCCGTTTCTTTCAAAGGGTTATCTGTTTCCGATATTAGTCTGGAACAAGGAGAAGAAATGCTTGTACCAGTTGTAGCCGCGGAAAACTTGAAAGGGATCTCAGTATTAGGTATGGAATGGCAGATCGGTGATCAAATAGAATTATTGGATGTACAGGATGTTCTCACGGGGGAGTACAGCAATTTCACCACACGGCAACAAGGCCGCCAAAATGTGCTGCATTACACCTGGTTCACCATGAAAGATGGTGGAGAAGATGTTGCCTCCGGTGAAGTGTTGTTGTATATAAGAATAAAGGCCCTTGAAAACGTGACTTCCTTGCATGAAGTACTGAAACTCTTGCCATTTTCCACCAACAATAAAGTGTTTTACAGCAACGGCCAGTCACAAGCACAGTGGCGTTTAGCCGAACCGGATAAAGATAAAGAACAATTGTCTGTTCGGGTACTTGGGGCTAACCAGTTGACCGGAACAACTGCACAGGTAGAAATATACCTTCCGCATAGCGGCGCCCTTCAACTTGTCGTCAGCGATATGGCCGGCAGGGTCATCAATACCCAATCTTTATCCTCTTTGGAAAAAGGTTGGTCACTGCGTGAGATAGACGTGCCGGATAATGCCGGTATTTACCAACTGACCGTCTTGTCGCCTTTCGGGCAACAGGCCGTTCGCCTTGTTAAATATTGACCTTGTAAATTTTTCAGGTGTGGCAACCGGCCCGGGTTGCCACACCTTTTCTATTGCTCATCCTCCAACCGAATTTCCCCATGCGCGCGCTATTTATTTCAGTCTGTCTTCTTTTGCTTCCTTTATGGAGTGCTGCACAATCTTTTCTGGCTATTAAAGATTCTGCTTATTTTGATAATATAGGGAATGGCTATCATCAATATTCCTTAGTTGCATACAATCCCCTTACTTGTGTTGACTCCTTAATTACGATCATAGATACAACGGGCTATCAAATATTGGAGATTAGCGATGTTGCAGCCGGACCTTCAGGTGAAATTTACGTTCTGACGTTCGGTTTACTTAATTCAGGAGAGGGAGAAGCCTGCGTCTCTTTGTTAAATACCCAAACTGGCAGTATTACCTGCCTTTTTAATTTTTATCCTTTAGGATTCGCTGGCAATTCCTTGGTTTGCAGTGCCGATAGCGTGCTATATGCTGCCGGGGTTGCACTTGCATCGTATGATTTAAAAACAGGTGTAGGAACCTACCATGGCGTTCTTTCTAATTCTTTTTTATCATCCGGCGATATGATTTTTCAGAACGAAAAATTATACCTCACTGGAGCCGGCAATCTATTGATGGAAGTAAATATAGAAAACCCATCGGCAAGCGTAATCGTGGCTTCTTATCCTCAACTACCGCCCGACAGAGAAGTTTGGGGCATTGCATCCAATATATATGACTGCGACAGCAGCGACTTGTTTTTAGTGGTGGGCGTGAATACTGGCAACTTTATTCAACGCGAATATGACATTTATTCCCTCGATTTTTCCACCCAGCAGATAGGCTTGGTGTGTACGGGGGCAGGCCCTTATTACTATATAGGGAGCACTACTTACAATGAATACCTTACTTCTGACTGTTCTGTTCGCCTCGATCTGGATACAAACAACAGCAGCGGTGCGGACAGTGCGGATTACCAAGTGACAGTATGCGGTAGCGGGCCTGTTTTTATCAGCGATACTTCGGATATGGAACTGTATAGCGGTTATCGCATTGATTCCTTGCAATTGCGATTAATACCCCTGATGCCCGGTGAGGCGCTGGTGGCAGGCGCCACGCCATCCACACTTACTTTGACAGGCCAAAATAGCTCGAGCCTGACCTTTATCAACCCCGGCAACGTGATTTTCAGTGATTTCCAGTCGGCCTTGCGCACGGTTTATTGGCAATACACAGGCGGCGGAAACCCCGCAACGGGACAACGGACGGTAGAAGTCACGATGTTTGCAAGAGGTGACCGCCAGGATACTGCCTTGGCTTATATCAACCTGATCGATTTTCCACAGTCACACGAAACCCTCCAGCGTTGTTTCGGGCAACCATACACCTGGAACGGGCATCTGCTGGCTTCCGACACAACCATTTGCGCCACTTTTAATGGCCTGAACAGTTGCGACTCCACCCATTGCCTTACCCTGGATTTTTATTACCCTGGTTTGTCCTTCGAT
>JADLCC010000532.1 GCA_020847425.1 Saprospiraceae bacterium | reverse complement strand
CGCCGAAGTAATGGGTAACGTAATGGGCGACCTGCAAACGCGCCGCGCCATCATCATGGGTATGGATGCCGACGGACACTACCAGGTGATCAAGGCGCGCGTGCCGCTCAAGGAATTACACAAATACTCGTCCACGCTGCGTTCGCTCACGCAAGGCAAGGCTAAATTCAGCATCGCCTTTGCGGAGTACGGCGCTGTGCCGAGCGATATTCAGGCCAAGATTACGGCGGAATATGCGAAGGCGCAGGCGGAGCATGGGGAGCACTAGGGGGTTAGGAATGAGGAATGACCGAGCGCGATGTCTGACATCACGCTCGGTCATTCCTCATCCTTCATTCCTCATTCCTAACTACACATCTTCCTTCGTCAGTTTTTTGAGAAAGCCCTGTTCCGTGCTGATCAGTTCATTGGCGATGCCTTTTTTCTTTTCCAGCAGGAGCAGGATTTTTCCCGCATATTTGCCACTTCGCTCACAACCCATAGCACCCAATGTCCTTATTTAAGTGGTTCATTCCTTTGCCGGATGAAAACGCGCCGGGCCGGTTTACCGACCTGCGTTCGGAAATGATTCTGGCTACGATACAGCGGCTGGAAAACCGCATCCGGGAGCGATTTCCGGAATCCGGTTTGTTGAAGGTGTGTATTGAATTTCGAAACCTGGCGGAGGAATTGCAGGGGCTGGCGCAGCGGCTGGGGCCGCCCATCTGGCCCGTTCGGGTTGTCGCTTTTGCCGCAGCATTTTTGTTGCTGGGTCTGGTCATGTGGGCACTCGGCCAGTTGATCAGCCATTTTTCATTCAATTCGGAAGGTATACACGATTTGCTGCAATCCACCGAATCAGCCATCAACGAACTGATCTTCCTGGGCCTGGCACTGTTCTTCCTGACCAGCCTGGAAACGCGCTTGAAACGCCGTTCGGCCCTGCGCGCGCTGCACCGGCTGCGCAGTATCGCGCACGTGGTGGATATGCACCAACTGACCAAAGATCCCGCGCACGTACTGGGCAAAATACCTGAAACGGAGGCCTCTCCCATACGCACACTGACCCGGCAGGAACTGACGCGCTACCTCGATTATTCCTCCGAAATGCTGGCCCTGAATGCCAAAATCGCCGCCCTGTTCGCTCAAAATATTGATGATCCGGTGGTATTGAACGCTGTTAACGACCTCGAACAACTGGCCCAGGGATTGTCCGGAAAAATCTGGCAAAAAATCATGATCCTCGATCTCGCCGATGAGGATTAGCGGCGGCCGAAATATGTTAAAAATGGACAAACGTATCATTTTGTCAATCCTGTAACGTTTCTTCGCCTTCGCTCTTCAAACTTATTTTGATTTTGAAGTGAACAGTTAACAGCAAATTTTTATACGTTTTTGCACTTCAACTGGCTATAAAATTGCAGTAAATAACACTTTTTTTGTTCAAATGACTGGAATATGTTGATTTTTGAGCAAAAAGTTTTGTTTACCAAAGATGCTTTGCTACTTTTGTGCGCCTCTCTTCTCTAATTCAGAGCCGAAATTGACTCTAACAAACTGAGGGAATCACTTGGCGCACAACAAACAGGTTACTTTTTCTGACGAAAACAATCTTTAATCTTCAGAGAATAGCCCGACGGCAAGATTTTGCAATGAAGAGGTATTGCAAACACATGATTCGCTTGGTAAAGACTAACAGTATGGGCAGGAAAGAAAAGTTTGTTTACAACATTCATACACTCACTTACGAGAAAGTTGTAATTCCCTTTAAAACCCGCATTTGGCAAGCCTTCGGTTTTTTCTCCGTAGTTCTTGTTACTTCGTTCGCATTATTAGCATTGTTGTATTCCCTGTTCCCTTCTCCCCGTGAGAAAGAACTGGTTCGGGAGATAGAACAAATGGAATATAAATACAGCCAGCTCAATGGCCAGGTGGATATGATGGGCAAAGTGCTCGGTAATATCCAGCAACGGGATGCCAACGTTCACCGCGCCGTTTTCGGCATGGACCCTATCGACAAAGACATCTGGATGGCCGGCGTCGGCGGCCACGAATCGCACCCCGAACTGGCTGCCTTTAAATACGGCGCAGATGCAGTTGGCTCTACCCTCGAAAAAGTAGACCTGCTCAGCCGCCAGTTGGCACTCCAAAGCAAATCACTCGATACCATTCAAGAACTTGCAAACAACCAGCAGAATATGCTTGCATCGCTGCCCAGCGTAAAACCTGTGCGGGAAGACAAACTGCAAAAAAGTATCGGTACCCTTTCCGGCTTCGGCCACCGTATCCACCCGGTGTATAAAGTGAAAAAATTCCACGCCGGTCTCGACTTCCCTGCACGCGTCGGCACAGCCATTCAGGCAACCGGCGACGGTGTTGTAGTTGAAGCAGGATGGCATTCCGGTTATGGCAACTGCGTCAAAATAAGCCACGGTTACGGTTACGAAACCCTTTACGGCCACATGAACAGGATGACTGTTCGCGCCGGCGAAAAGGTCAAAAAAGGCCACAAAATCGGTGAAGTCGGCGATACAGGACTATCTACCGCACCGCACCTGCACTATGAAGTGCACTACAAAGGCAATCCGATCAATCCGATCAATTTCTGCCTGGATAACCTGACACCTCAGGAATACCAGCAAATGGTCAACAGCGCCAATATGGCCAACCAATCACTCGATTAATTTATTTTCTTTTCTTTATCAATACTACACACAGAATAGGGCAACAATAACAGCCTTTCGAATCCTCACGGAAACGATAAACCGCAGAAAGAGGGGGCGCCATAACCGGTGCCCTCTTTTTATTTGAACAGGTATGCCGCTCCCACAATGAATTAGCAGTACCTTGCGCCGAATTTTACAAAAATTATTTTTGAAATGGTTATCGAACCCAACAAAGTGGTCTCTGTACACTATACCCTGACAGAAGGAACTGCCGACGGGCAGTTGGTTGAATCCACTACTGGTGGCGAACCGCTGGCATTCATTTATGGTGTCGGGATGATGATCCCGGACTTTGAAAAAAACCTGAGCGGTATGAAATCTGGCGATACGTTCGCGTTTGGTATCGTGGCCGCCAGCGCATATGGCGAATACGACGAAACAGCGCTCGTTGAAGTACCCAAAAATATGTTTGAAGTAGACGGCAAAATACCCGACGGTCTGCTCGAAATCGGCAACATGCTGCCGCTGACAGACCAGGAAGGCAACCACTTCCAGGGTATGGTCGCATGGGTAGGACTGGATAAAGTGAAAATCGATTTCAACCATCCGATGGCTGGTGTCGATCTTTTCTTCACCGGACATGTGGAAAATGTGCGCGACGCCGATCCTTCCGAACTGGAGCACGGGCACGTGCATGGAGCAGGCGGGCACCACCACTGATAAAGGGCAAAAAACAAAGGGCAAAAGGCAAGAAGCAAAAGGCAAATTATAACCGAGTGGTTATTTCTTTTGCCCTTTGCTTCTTGCCTTTTGCCCTTTGTTTTTTAATACCCCAGGTTCTGTTGTATCCTGCCGCCAGTCAGGTCTATTTCCGTCTGCGGCACAGGCAGCAACTCGTTTTTCCCCGCTACGAAATCAACTTTCCCTAAAGCCTGCATCACCGATGCGGCCCTTCCCCAGCGGACCAGGTCGAACCAGCGGTGCTGTTCCATGGCCAGTTCTACCCGGCGTTCGCGGTAGATGCGCTCGCGGAGCATCGTCTGGTCTGTGATCGTCAGGTTAGGCAGCAAACCAGGCAAAGGCACCGGACTGGAATCGCGCGCGCGTTTGCGCACCTGATTGATGTAATTGAGCGCTTCCGTTTGTTTGTTGTTCTCATTGAGCGCTTCGGCGGCCAGCAGCAGAATATCGGCATACCGGAGGATGCGAATGTTGCCGGGGCCATTGTCCTGCAACCCGGAGTGCGAAGGTACCCACGCTTTTTTGTTGTACCGCGCGTTCAGAATGCCAGGATTATCCTGTACCACCGTGCCATCGGGCAATTGGTCGCCTTCATTAATGATCGTTGCTTTCCGGCGCGGATCCAGCGCATTTTCATAAGCCGCAACCAGGTTATCGGAAGGGCGGTTAAAACCCCAACCCAGGTTAGGTGTTCCCCGCACCCCTTGCACCATATTGTACGGTGAAGCGCCCGGGCCTGCTACCGGCGCAGGATAAGCCGCAGCCTGTATTTCGAACAGTGATTCGGAGCCGTTTTCATAAGCCTGCGTAAAAATATCCGCATATTTCGGCACCAAACTGTATTGATTAGACTGGATAATTTCAAGGCAATAACGTTCAGCCGTCGCGTAGTCTTTTTTCAACATCATCAATTTGGCCAGCAAACCTTTTGCAGCGCCTTTCGTAGCCCTGCCCAGATCATTGGACGCATATGCACTTTTCTCCGGCAATGCGGCAATGGCAGCCAACAGATCCGCTTCGATTTGCGCATAAACGGCGGCAACCGGCTGGCGTTCCTGGGCATAATACTCGCTTTCTTCCAGCGGTTCGGTTATGATCGGCAGTGCGCCGAACCATTGTACCAGCAAGAGGTAACTGTGTGCGCGCAAAAAGCGGCATTCCCCCACTAGGCGGTCGCGCAAAGCAGCATCCATGTCGACATTGGGAATATTCTGGATGGCCAGATTAGCGCGGGCAATAGCGCGGTAATGGCCACGCCAGTTCGCACTAAAATGGCCATTTGTCGGTCCCGCCACAAAATCATCAATTTCCTGTAGGGCAGGCTGGTCATTGGGAACAGACCCTTTGTCGGCATCGTCGCTGATAATGTCCGTAGTGCCGATGAGGGCCAGCGCCGCGCAATCGAAAGAGCGATATTGGTTGTATACCGCATTGGTGGCCTGCACTGCTTGTTCCGCATCCTTAAAAAAAGTGTCGAATGTCAGCTGACCAAGCGGCTTGCGGTCGAGGAATTCCTTTTGGCAACTATGCGCAAACAAGCCGACGAAGAGCAGCGGCAGGAATATTTTTTTATGTGCTAAAAAATTCGTTTTCATACGAATATGAATATTTGAATGAATTGATTTCTTTGAAAAACAGTATTTATTTCATAAGGTTGATGAAGGTTTATAAGGTTGATGAAGGTTGATAATACATCCGCTCGAAAATGGAGCGAATTAACTTTTTTCGAGGGGATGTATTATCAACCTTCATCAACCTTTATAAACCTTCATCAACTGTTCATCAGAAACTTACGTCCAACCCGAACAAAATAGTTTTTGCAATCGGATAAGATCCGTTGTCGATACCAACCGTATAGACGTTGCCGCCCGGAAACTCCGGAGAATAACCGCTGTATTCCTGACGCGTCCAGAGGTTGGTGCCGCTTACGTAGAATCTGGCGCGGCTTACTCCAATATTTGAAGTCAAATTCGTTGGCAGGCTATACCCCAGCACCAGCGTACGCAGGCGCAGGAACGAACCGTCTTTGATCCAGTAATCGGACATCCGGTAATTGTGACCACCGTCCGTAATGCGGGGGTTGGTGGTGCTGGTGCCTTCGCCGGTCCAGCGGCCGTCAAAAAAGAATTTTTCCCAATTGTAGGTACCAAAGCGGGCTAAAGCCTTGGCATTCAGCACTTTATTGCCCTGTACGCCAAAAACATCGGCAGCAAAATCGAACCCGAATGCTTCCAGTCCAAAGGATAATCCGTAGTTCAGTTTTGGAATAGAGCTTCCCAGGAATGTGCGGTCATCGGCGTTGAGCTGGCCGTCGGGCAGGCCCGTCAGATTTCCCTGTGCATCGCGGCCATTGAGGTCGGCATACCGAAAATCGCCCACCTGTTCGCCGCCCAGTTTGGGCAGGCTCGACAATTCTTCCGCATTCTGGAATACGCCGGCAACCTGGTAGCCGTAAAAACTGCCAATTTCCTGTCCGACCACCGTTCGGGTTGCAAAATCGCCCTGTGCAGTACCGCCGTCAAATATTTCCTCGCGTCCCTGGCTGAGGTTTTGTACCCGGTTGGCGACCGTGGAAAGAATACCGTTCACGTTGTACTTGAATTTACCTACCGATTCGCGCCAGCCCAGCGAAAAGTCCCAGCCGCGGTTGCGTACTTCAGCAGAGTTGACCACCGGGTTGCCATCGGAGCCGACATAATCAGGAATGGGCAATTCAGCCAGAATATCGGATGTATTCCGGTTGTACCAGTCTATTTCGGCAGTCAGGCGGCCATTCAAGGCGCCTATTTCTATACCCACATCGGTTTGACTGGCGCTTTCCCAGCGAACGTTGGGGTTGGACAAACGGATGAGGGTCGCGCCCTGGTTCAGGGCTTCGTCGGGGCCGAAAATGCCGTATAGCCCCCCTTGTACAGCGCCCAAAGATGCGTACAACTGGGTTTTATCATTACCTACCACACCCCAGGATGCCCGCAGTTTAAGCCTGTCGAACAATTTCTGGTCGTTCATAAAAGGTTCCTGTGCGATGTTCCAGCCCAGTGCAAAAGATGGGAAATAACCCCAGCGGTTTTCGGGTGAAAACCTCGAAGAACCGTCCACCCGCAGCGACGCAGTCAGCAGATAGCGATCAAACAACGTATAATTGGTGCGGAACAGATAACTCACCATAGCCCATTGGCTGGCGCCGCCGTAGTTCATTTGTGTGGTGTCGTTGCCATAACTCAGGTACAACAATTCTTCCTGTCCGGAGCCGAATTCGGCGCGGCTGCCACCGAATGATTCATCGCCAAACTCCTGCGAAGTGTATCCGGCGAGCACATTAATGCGGTGATTGTCCCACACCTGGTTGTAGGTGAGCGTGTTTTCCCAGAGCCAGGTGCGGCTTTCATAAGAACCGATACTTAGGCGATCATCGGCGTTGCGCTGCGAAACCGACACCTGAAATTCCGGCTCGTAGTATTTGTTGCGCACATAAGCCTGATCCAGACCGAAATTGCTGCGAAAATTGAAGTGTTTAAAAATAGTGAAATCGGCATACACCGTTCCTACAAGTCTGTTTCCCTTGGAGTAGTTGTTGCTTTTGTAAAATAAGTCAGCCGCCGGATTGCCAATAGCCGTACCAAAAAAAGTCGGGTCGGAGAAATTGCCCAACGAATCGCGCTCACCAAAGATCGGTGGCATACGAAGCGCCGAAGCGATGACACCGGGCGGGTTCTGCGACTTGGTATTGCTGAAAGCCAGGTTATTGCCTAATTTGACAAAAGGGTTGAGCTGATATTCATTGTTGACGCGCAGGGTGACGCGTTCAAAACGCGACGACTCCAGGATGCCGGACTGGTCGAAGTAATTGGCCGAAACATTGTACAACATCTTGTCGGTGCCACCGCTGGCGCCGATTTGTATGTTAGCAATAGGCGCATCGCGGAAAATCACATCCTGCCAGTCGGTGCCCGCGCCCAGGCTTACCGGATTGGCAAACACGTCGGGCAGCGGCAATTCATTGTACAATTGTGCGTATTCCGCAGCATTGGCCATCGGAATTTTTTTGGTTAATGCCTGTGTCCCGTAATAACTGCTGAGCTGGATAACGGCTTTTTCGCCCGCTTTGCCGCGTTTGGTGGTAATGATGATGACACCATTGGCGCCCCGGTTGCCGTAAATGGCCGTAGCGGAAGCGTCTTTCAATACTTCGATGGATTCTACATCCTGCGGATTGACAAAAGAGGCGTCGTCCAGCAACATCCCATCGACCACATATAGCGGATTGGCATTGTTGAGCGTACCCGTTCCCCTGATGCGGATAACTGCTCCTGCGCCGGGCTGGCCGCTGGCAGGGGTGACATATACTCCGGCAATTTTTCCCTGTAAGGCCTGCTCGATAGAAGCAGTAGGTACCTTCTCAATTTCTTTGGCTTTGATCGTTCCAACCGAGCCGGTCAGATCGCTTTTGCGCTGGGTACCGTAGCCAACCACCACTACCTGCTCGAGCATGGTAGCATCCTGGCTGAGTACAACATCCACCTGAGAACGCCCCCCTATGGGTATTTCTGCATTGCTGTAACCAGTATATACAAACACCAGAATGGCGTCGGCATTGGTAACATTGACAACATAATTACCATCGTACTCGGTGATAGCACCGGCCGAACCGCCTTTTTCTCGGATAGTGACTCCAATGAGCGGCGTACCGTCCGCCTGATCAGTTACCCGCCCGGCAACGCGGATTTGGGCAAATCCCAATTGTGCCAGCAGCAACACCGGCAATAGCAGCCATAGTCGTTTGTGTACAAACATTTTTTTCATAATACCTTGAATTTGAATGGTTTGTATTGTCTGGATTTCATTCTATTTTTCCAATCGTACCCGCACCGTTTTCACATCCTGCGAATTGCCACCCACCATGATATCGTACTCGCCGGGCTCCGTACCAAACGTCATATTGCGGCGATAAAAACGGAAGGATTCTTCGGTCAGGGTAAACGTCAGGGTTTTTGATTCACCGGGCTGGAGCATGATTTTCTGAAATCCTTTTAACTCTTTTACCGGCCGGGTCACAGATCCAACCAGGTCGCGGACATAAAGTTGTACCACTTCCTCTCCGGCCACCT
>JADLCC010000531.1 GCA_020847425.1 Saprospiraceae bacterium | reverse complement strand
TGGTCTATACACAGGAGTTGCCTATGCAGGCAAACCAGGTTTCGCCGCTGCACTTTGATTTAATTCTTTCGCTGCCATTGAAGCCCGGGCTATATTACTACCTATTGGAAGAAACGGCTTCCGGAGAAATGGCTGGTGTTGGGAAGTTCACGGTTAAATAACCACTATTCTACTAAAACGAACCCAGCCCAGTGATACGGGGCATCGGGATATTTTTTGCGCAGCGTTTTTTGCGCAGCGGTAAATGCATCCGGAATAGTTTGCCCCTTTTCCAGCCATTGCCTGTAAAATTCCGTCATGAGTTCCCGGGTGCTTTGGTCATTTACTTTCCAAAGGCTCATAATCAGGTCCTTGGCGCCGGCGATTTTAAAAGCCCGTTGTAACCCATACACTCCTTCATTGCCCTCAATATCGCCCAAACCTGTTTCACAGGCAGAGAGTACCACAAGTTCGGTACCGGAGAGGTCCATCTGACTGATTTCGTAAGCGGTAAGAATGCCATCCTCCAGTCCGCCGACCTTTTTCCCTGTTTGCCAGGCCTGGTTAGCGCCTGCCATCAGCAAACCGGAACGTACCATCGGGTGCTCACTTGTTTTAAATACGGGTTCTTCCGTAATATCCGGGAATGGGTTCTTTGAATTCTTTTGAGGATCAGGGAAGAAAAAACCGTGTGTAGAAAGATGTATTATTCTCGGGGAGGCTGCGGATACTCCCAAACTGCGGAATGCCTCTTCCGAAGCAAAGTAACTTGTATCCACCTTCGTCTCAAGTCCGGATTTATGGAGCAACTTGCCAATTTCCGCTACTTCAGTGGCCGATTCCGGCAAATAATTCCAACTATTGCTGCGGGTAGTACTGTCTGCGTCAAATTTCAATCCATCATTATCTGGCAAACCCCGCGTACGGTTACTATTGGCGCTTACAATGGCCGTACTATCCATCGAATATCTGATGCCGCCTGCGAGATAGGCCGAGGTGTTATAAGCACCATTGCGTTTGGATCGAGTCGCCAGTTGCCTCGTGCTACCCAGCAAGATGATACGTCTTCTGTCGGCAACCGTTTCCCGATCATTCACAGCCAGGCTTCCAATATTCAGGCTATGCAACAAACCTGAAGGGGAACAATACACCGTTTTGATGCCCTGCAAGTATGGTTCGATGGGCTTCCAGATAAAATCATACAGGCTTTTCCCGGCGGTGGGGCGGTAAGCGGCATTGATTTTGGTAAAATTGCTGCCCATCACCCCTTGCATCAAAGCAGTAACATCGTTTTTTTCAAACAGGGTAATAAACTGCGGAGCCTCTTCGCCCGGGCGCAATACGAGGGCGCCATACAACACACTATCCGTAAGTTCCGGATTGTAGTATTGAAAGCGGACAAACTCCACGGCTGCTTCACCGGATTGCAGGCTTTTTTGCACGTCGCTCCATTCAATGCGTCGGCGCGCGTCGGCAAAACCGGCAACGGATCGCACCAGGATTTTTTCCAGAGAGTCGGCCCTTGCCTCCATTTCACCCACGAACCTGCGTTCGGCCAGGGGTTTGGCATATTCGGTAGCGAGCCGGCGATGGTAACCTTGCCAGGAGGCGTGGATAAGTCGGATGCTGTCGGGTGCGACTGCAATGCTGCGGTTGATGGATTGGGTGGATTCGAGGAGTAAGCCTTTGTAGAACAACGTATTGCCGAACGCGGCCTGTCGAAAAGTAGAGGAGAGATTTTTTACAAGAGGGAAAAGAGAGAAAAACCAGTTATTGATATAGATATCGGAGCTTTTGATCAGCGCATTGAGTTGGGGGCCGGTTAAATAATCTCGATATTCTTGTGTGCGATCGATGTAAAACCTGCTGCAATCAAGGGCGTATTTCTGACTTTCTGCAAAGTCCTTTTTAATCGTATACAGTTTAGATAATTGAAAAAGTGTCTTAACGAAATCTCTGCTTTTTAGAAGGCCAGCCTCTTCATGAATTTGTTTGCTGGTTAGTAGTATCGTTATGGCGCTGTCATACTCCATTTGTTTTTCCCGGGCGAGAGACAGATGGATTAGAGTTTGCAAGTAATCAGGCGTTTTCTGACTCGATCGGCTTTCAAAGAGTTGCTTTGATTCACTAAAAAGATGGATTGCTTCAGATATATTATTCTGCTTTAATTGTAATTTACCCATGAGCCCTATTAACCGCGCATAATAATTATGGCTTTTGTCCAATCTGAGGGAGAATATTGCACGTGCTTGCCGGGCTAATGAATCGGCAAGTTTAAACTTGCCCTGTCTGTCATAAAATGCGGCAAGGTTATACAATAACAATCCGTATTCTTGGTGTTGTTTGCCTAATGTTTTTTCTCTTACTTTTAAAGCATGAATTTGATATTCTTCTGCTTTTTTATACTCCCCCATCATATCATATACAACAGCCAGATTGTTTAGGGCAGAAACATAGCTCTCATTGTTTGTGCCGGAAACACGTTCTTTGATGGATTTTGACTCCAGGTAGTATGCTTCTGCTTTGTGATATTCCCCCAGGTTTCTGTACAAAATACCTGCTTCATTGAGTGTAGCCGCATAGTCGAGGGACTCAGTTATGTTATTTTTTTGGTATACATCAATAATACTATCCGTACTAATTTTTGCTTTTTCAAATTGTCCGGTATTGATGTAAATAATATTAAATATCAAAGATGTTGCGAGATAGTCCGGGTGTTTTACGCCAAGTATTTTTTTCCTTGTTTTTAAGACTTTTTGCAGATAATATTCTGCTTTTTCATATTTATCAGATTCTACATATAAAGTCGCTAAATTATACATAACCTTCGCCGCAGCAAGGCTTTCTTCTCCATACTGGAGCGACCTGTATTTTATTGCCTCGAGATACAGTGGTTCTGCTTTTGCATAATCGCCGTTGTTTTTATAAAGCACCGCAAGATTTCCTAGTACGGTGATATAGTCCTCATCTTCTTTACCTGCAACTTTTTCCAATATACCTAATGCTTCCAGGTATGCGGATTCCGCTTTATCGAACTTATAAGTATTTCTGTATAGAATTGCCAGGCTACTTAACCCCAATGCATACGTACGGCTTTCTTTTCCGCTCGTTTTTTCAGCAATATCCAGGAGTTCCCGAAAGCACTTTTCCGCCTGGTCATATTTGGCGGTCGTTCTGTACAGTATTCCTAAACTCGATAAAGTCCCAAGGTGATTTTCATGGCCATATTGCAAAACGGATGCCTGTATGGTCATGGCATCGATATAATAGCGTTCCGCCTGTTGATACTCTCTTTTCTGGTAAAGGGTTCTACCGTGGTTGTACAAGCACTTGGCATACAGGCTGTCGTTGGGGCCAAAAGTATTTTTGGCCAAAGCCTCGGCATATTCGATTGTTTTGAGCGATTCATCGAATTTACCTTTGGGCAGTAAGTCGCGACTCAACTGTACCAGGCTGTCCACTTCCCGGATGACACCTTTGTTCTGTGCATTACAATAAAAAGCAAAGCATGCCCAGCAGAAAAAAGTACAAATTTGTTTCATGTGATTTTTTGTTTTAAGGTGATGCGATACAAGCCCCGAAGCGCTGAGGCATTGGACTGTTCAAAATTACTCCGCCGCCGCAAACCCGCAGAAAATTTGCCATATTTTTTTTGCTGGCATGTAACAATTGGGCTACTGGTCAAATAAAGGATCAAACAACTTGATGCTCGATGTTCAAAGCCATTCTCATTGATTCCTGTCCCAAATGCCCGCAGCCTGCCGAGCTGTTGCCGCATAGATTGCATACCCATCCGGTAAGTACAGGGCCTGATTCGGATTACAGTCCCAATCAAGAAGCCTCATTCTCGTTATCCAGTGTCGGTTGGTTCGTGCTGTTTGGGTCTTTTGGCAATTACCCCGACATTGTAGAAAAAGTCAGGGGTCTTGGGTTCGACCTTGTTTTACTCGACGGTGATTACACGAATAATGAGCCTTTAATGGCTACCACCATCCACAAAATACTCGAGCTATTCCCCCGGCAGCCTGCCGTCAAAACGAAACTGGACGAACTCACGCCACGTGAACAGGATGTTCTGCACAGCCTTGCCGCCGGCAACAGTTACAAAATGGTAGCCCATGAACTGGGTATCAGTATCGACACCGTTCGTACCCACATCAAACGCATTTACAAAAAACTGCAGGTCCACTCGGTCGCGGAGGCCATCGCAAAGGCGTTTTTGAAAAAAAGATGAATAAGGCTCACATTATCGTGGGATTGTGCGCGAATCAATCGTATGTGACCTTTGCATCATCTTTCTGAAGAACAGATCTATCCTTTTTTGTACCCGATGATCTGATTTCATTTCAATCTGGTAAAACATTCTCCTGAATCCGCCCACCGGCGGCCTGGGCGCGCTATGCCGAAAAGCGAGACGAGTAGGCAGTTTTTTCAACTTAACAAACCAAAAAAAATGAAAAAATCACTCTTTTTTACTGTACTGATCTGCTGCCTAAAAGTTTTTTTATTGCAGGCCCAGGAAATGGTTGCCGTCAATCGCTGGGTTTCGCCAGTGGTCGGAGATTTTATTTCCGTACCCGAAAACAAGGGGAGCGATGCCCAAATGACGAGTTGGGGCTATACAAGTAAAATTTTTCAATACAATGCTTTTTTGACCAGACCGACCGGCGACAACGTGGCAGTGGTCAATCGCTGGGAAATGCCCTTCTGCAAGGATTGTATCCTGATCGCTGAACATGAGATCAGCAATGCCAAGATGACCGAATGGGGCTATAAAAACAAGCAGTTTCTGTTCTATGCTTATCGGACCAAACCCGCCTCGGGGAAGTATGTTGCGGTCAATCGCTGGGTCAACGCATTGCCGGCCGGCAGCAAATGCAAGGATTTTACCTTGTCCGTTGCAGAACATGAACTCACGGATGCACAACTGACCAGTTGGGGGTATGCGAGCAAAATGACACAGTTTTATGTGCCGGATCCCAGAGTGAGAATCTTAAATGCAGGGGTTCTTGGCCAATATGGCAATTATGGCGGTCCGACTGCCCCGCTTACCGGTTTTGTAGATATGCATACGCACCCGATGTCGAAATGGGGTTTTGGCGAGGAGCTGTTTTATGGCGATGTCGATGGCAATCCGTCGGATGCTTTGGGCTCCTGTTCCTGTCTGCACAACTTTGTTGTCTGCCCTTTCGATGGAAGTTGCTGTTCTGGTTTTAGCAATAAACAAAATCAATATCGCAATAAAATAGTGGATCAGATTGATGAAAAATGGGGCGCTCCAATCCACCAAAAAACGGCTGGATTTCCAGGTTTTGCCGCCTGGCCCAAACATAATTCCGTCACACACCAGCAAATGTATGTCGATTGGATAAAAAGAGCCTACGAGGGTGGATTGCGTGTCATGGTTGCCCTGGCCGTCAATAGCCATTGCCTGGCTGACGCAGCAGAAACGGCCGGACATAATGATGATTTGAACTCCACAAATGTGCAGATACAAAAGCTCATAGAATTTGTAACCCGCCACGACGAGCCGCAGGAAAACGGGTTCATGGAAATTGCGTATACATCCGCTGACCTCAAACGGATTGTCCGGCAAAACAAACTGGCTATTATTATTGGAATGGAAACCGACAACATTGGAAATTTCTACAATCCCGTCGATAAGAAAGGAGCAACTTTTAACCCTAAACCCTCCGAGCAGGATGTGCGGAATGAGATAGATCGGCTTTTCGACCTCGGTGTCCGATACATCTTTCCAATCCACCTGACCAACAATGCCTTCGGAGGCACTGCTATTTATGAATCCGGTTTGAATGTGGCCAACAAATACAATACCCAAGAAGCGTTCACGCCTGAGGTGGTTGACTCCCGTTCAACAGCTATCACCTTCAAATTAGTAAATCCATACAATGATTTAGGCTTCTGGGGGCGCTTGTTTATGTCGCTGACCGGTGATGTTATTGGTGGTAATACCATGCCAAAGGATTATAAGAATTACCCCGACTACAAAGACCCCGGATTGAATAAAAGCCATAGAAATAGCCTTGGACTGAGTGATTTGGGTAGAATGGCTGTGAAATACATGATGCAAAAAGGGATGATGATTGACATTGATCATATGTCCGAACGCAGCGCTGACGAAGTCGTTTATTATGGCATCTCTTATGGCTATCCAATTAATTCAGGGCATAATGGCTTGCGCGGCAATGGTGGTACGGAGAATTCCAGAACCGTTTTCCAATACCAAACCATTCAAAACCTGGGAGGCATGATTGGACTGGGGCACGGCGGTGGCGCAACCAATTTTGTCAATGCCTACCGTTCTGTCGCTCAACTGGTAAAGAATAAACAAGTTTGTATTGGTACTGACGCTAATGGTTTCTACCCGCTCCCAGGCCCTCCTGTCCCAAATGAGCGCATTTCTTATGATGCAAACTTGACTCCCTGCACTATGGGCACCAAAACCTGGGATTTCAACACAGATGGATTTGCCCATTACGGCCTTTTCCCTGATTACATCAAAAGTTGGGAAGCAGCAGGTATGACTGCGAAAGAAAAAGAAGCATTCTTTTCTTCCGCCGAAGACTTTTTCCAAATGTGGAAAAAGTGTGAGCAACGAAAATCGCAGGTTCGCTAGTCAGGGCTTTTTGAAAACATCTTCTGGTATTGGAAATAAACGTCCCCGCCAACAGCAAGTTATATTGAATTTCAGGCAAAGTAAGTGTTCCATTGCCTGGCTTTGGTGCTAATTTGTCGTTGGCGGGGACGCACAACGACGGCTGGGGCGACCTCACTTTATTATCGGTGAAGAGAAAACCATGGCCAATAGCATTATTGCATAAATTCAAGATGTTTCATGTTACCTGTTCTCCTATCCCTTTTCGGTCAAACAAAAACTTCCAACATGAAAAATATTCTTTTCCTCCTGGCAGCCCTGCTGCTAGCCATCCCGCCTGCCCAGGCCCAACTGCTCGACAAACTTAAAAAGAAAGCCGAGGACAAAATCGTGCAAAAAGCCGGCGAAGCCATGGATGGTCCAAAAGACAAACCCGCCCAGACGACTCCAGCCCAACAAAATACACCCGGAGGTGACGACGAGGTTCAGGTTAAGCGCAAGTTCGATTTTGTGCCCGGAAACAAAATGATTTTTGAGGAAAATTTCAACGGTATGGAAGAGGGCGCCCCGCCGGGCGACTGGGTCTTTTCCGGCACCGCGGAAGTTGCAACGTTAAACAAGATACCCGGAAAATGGCTCATGCTGAACCATGATGTCGATGCGGCCAAAAACCTCGGAATACCTTTCCCTGAAAACTGCACCATGGAATTCGACCTGTTCTTTTCCAATTTGTTATCCGGTTATCACATCAATAGTGCCAGCCCAGATTTGGTTTTTACGGTCGGAAATGACAAAAACAACAAATTCTACCTCGAAATAAAAAATCTGCACCAGGGCAGAAATATCAGTTATGGTATTCTGGGAGTAAACAATACAGAAAACGGGCTCTTCTTTAGCCTGGACAACTATAAATACAAGCCACTACCAATTCGTATTTCTATCAACAAACAGCGTTTGCGCGTATGGCTGGATGAAACTAAAATTGTGGATTTGCAAGGAGTAGTGGGCAAAAAAATGATGCAATCCGGCATGTTTAGCATTTTTTGTACAAAACCCTGGGGCAGCCGCGAATCGTATCCCTTTATTTCCAACATCCGAATCGCCGATGCGGGTCTTACTGAAAGGGACCTGTCTGTCGCGCCTGCCGAGCCGGTGAAAAACAAAGAAACGAAGCAGTCGTTGCCCGCTCAACCTAAAGCCGTACCTGTCTCCCTGAAAGACTTCGGCGCCTATCATGCGCTCATCATCGCTGTGGAGGATTACGCCGACCCGAATGTGAACAAACTGGACAACCCGGTAAAGGACGCCACCCAATTGCAGAAAACCCTCACTTCGCTGTACACCTTCGACCCAAAGAATGTGCGACTGCTCATAAACCCTAATAAAAAAGACGTTTTTACCGAACTCAACCGCCTGCGTGCGGCCGTGAAGGAAACCGACAACCTGTTGATCTTTTATGCCGGCCATGGCTACTGGGATACCGACATGGAAAAAGGCTACTGGCTGCCGGTCGATGCTGAACGCGATCTGCCGACGAACTGGATCGCCAATGAAGATATAACAGGCTACATCCGGGCTATTAAAACAAAACATACCCTGCTGGTCTCCGACGCTTGCTTCAGCGGTGGTATTTTTAAAACCCGCGAGGCTTTTGCCAGTCCGCGCGCAGTCGAAGAAGTGTATGGCATGACCAGCCGCAAAGCCATTGCCAGCGGTACCCTCACGGTGGTGCCCGACAAGAGTGTTTTTATCCAATATTTGATCAAAAAACTGGAGGAGAATAAAGACAAATACCTGAGCGAAGAACAGTTGTTCAGCCAGTTCAAAACTGCTGTAATCAATAACAGCCCCGGTCAGGTGCCTCAGTTCGGAACCATCCTCAATACCGGCGACGAAGGCGGTAATTTCATCTTTATTCGCAAATAATACCACAGACTCATGCGCACCATAACTATCTTTCTTATGCTGCTGATCCTCAGCAACAGCATTCTGTTTGCTCAAACGGATGGCCCTACCAATGCACAGGTATTGGTCGAAAAATTGCTCAATGCCAAAGTCTTTGTCGACTATTCAAAATTAAAAAAGGATATTGAAACACAATTGATCGCACTAAATAGTCAGCCCGATATCGCTTCAGCAGACTACCTCGCCCTGCAAAATGCCTACAACCACACGCAAACGGCCTTCGACGGTTTTATCGGCGTAGTCCGGCAGGATATGCTTGATTTTCAGTTGTTTGAAAAAGCGGCAGCCGGCGATGAGCCGACGCTCCTGCGATACCTGGCAGCGTACAACGCCGGTGTGGAAACGTATAACCGGGAATTTCTGCCGACCTACAACCGGATCGTTAAAACCAGGGTATTGCCCGCCTGGCTGGTGCCGCTCGGCATACAGGCATTCAATTTCCTGGGCACCCTTTTCAAAGGTAAAAATCCTCGAAAGGATGTTGTGATCAATGATTTGCTGATGGTCTCCAACTACCTGTTTTTGCAAAAAATGCAGATGAAATCCTGGGAAGAACTGGTTACGGTACAGCCTGCCGGCGGCTCTCCATCCGGTATTCCCGCCACCATGGCTTCCGCGACCCCGTACCTTGCCACATCAACAGTGTCGGAACAGCCGGTTATGAAAACGTTGTCCGGCCAACTGGAATTCCGGATCGCCGGAACAACCCGGCAAAGCATGGCTTTTGAGCCGGTAAACCGCGCCACACGCGATATTGTCGTTGAGGCATCCGCGCCAATTGGCGGGAATAGCACAACCATCGATCTGCCGCTTTTGCGTTCCGTGCAGGCCTACCCGGAAGGCGCCGCTTTCCAGATACGGTTGCAAAACAGCGCGCTGTTGTATGCTTTTACGTTGAATTCCAACGGTACTTGCGCGCCCGTTTATCCGTTCAGTGAATCCTGGGTGCGTGGTTTCAATATGGGCAAAACGCGCGATCTATCTATAGGGCCATTGATGTTGAAAGATGAAAGCGGCGGGGTCGTGATACCCTCCTGCGATGTACAAACAGGCCGGGAGAACTATATTCGTATCACTGGGAACAGTGAAAAAGAGCAACTCTGTCTGATGGTATCTATGTCGGAAATTGACCTGAACGATGTGATGGGCCGAATATCTCAGTTACAGGGTAGTCTGGCTGAACGTGTTGCTGCTTTGTGGCAGGCAGATCCGCACTGTGCAACTGCAACGGAAGCGCAGGTGCGAATGGAAGACGCTGTTATTTATTATGATGTGCAAAACGGGGGCAAGTGGTTTTTGCCGCTTGTTTTTGAAATCCGACGTTAAACGGCGCACAGATGGCACGGATGAGGCAGAACTACGTTTTCTATAGGTGAAAAAGTGCCTCATCCGTTGCCAAATCCTTTCGGGAGATCACTCCTTCGCCCCAATCGAAAGCAAATATTTCAACACTTTCTCTGCCGGTTCCCCGCCTGCTTTGGCGTGCCTGACCAGTGAAATATTGTGCGGCCCGACAGCGTCTTTCATGTGCGGGAATGCCTTGATAAAGCCCTTCACCAACTTCAGTTCGCCGAGCATGGCAGCGGTGCATATGGTAGGTCGGGCGCCTTTTTCCAGCAGAAACAAGGTCATTTCGCGATGACCTACATGGCCCGACGCGCCGATAGCGTCTTCCCAGTCCCAGCCGCCGAGGTTGTTTACTGCGTTTAGCAAATCCGGCGTTTCTTCCAGCATGGCTTTTACTTTTTCAAAATCCTTGTGTGCTGCCCCGACGAATGCTTTCACCAAAGCGATGTCCAATGGATCTCCTTTGGGCGGTTGTGCCGGTCGGGGTTGTGCTTGTCCGTTCAAAATACCGGGTAAAAAGAGGGCGCCGGCAGTGCCGGTCAGGGTGGTGAGGATGAAATTTTTTCGTGTGATCATTTGCATAGCCGTTGTTGGTTAAAAATAGTTTTTGCCTGAAAAAAAGGCAAACCAACTGCTGGAGCGTGAAGAAAACAAGCACTGCTTGTCCGGATTCGGCGAATCAGGAGGGATTCTGCCGCTTCCATTCCGTGGGCGGCACGCCATGCACTTTTTTGAAAGCGGTGTAAAAAGCCGAGAGCGACTGGAACCCGCTTTCTGAAGCAATCCCTTCGATACTCAGGTGGCTGAAATCGGGGTGCAGCAGGCGGCGGGCGGCTTCCGACACGCGGTAATCGTGCAGCAATTCGGGAAAGGATTTTTGGAAAACAACATTGATTGTTTTGCTCAGCAGGTAAGGCGGCATATCGAGGCGTTCGGCCAGCCGGTTGAGGTTCAGGCTGCTGTCGGTGTACGTTTTTTCTGTTTCAAACAAACGGGTGATGCGTTCGGCCAGCGCCATGAACTGCGTTTCGTCGGGAGCGGTTTTGGCATAACCGGCTTTGGAAAATACACGCATATGCGTCATGCCCCAGAAACTCAGGATGTAAAGTGTCAGCGCAGCGCAGGTGGTAATGAGTATGTAGGTCTGGCTGGAATCGATGTGCAATTGGATAAAAAATGTTGTCCAGATCACCGCAACCGCCAGCGTGAGCATCCACATCCATTGCCGTGCAGGTTTTTCCAGACCGGATGCAGGTAAATACAGGTACAACTGCGCTACACTTGCCATAATGTACACAAACATATGCGCTACAGCCGCCTGGTAAAAATAGTAGGTTGCGCTGCGGGGAAGTATCCAGTAGGCCACGACGTACAACGCCGGTACGATAAAATGCAGCGCTTGTTTCTGGGGCCAATCACTCCACCGGCCCAACACACTTTTTATATACAACCATAAAAAAGGACCAATGGTGACCATGCCGATCACGCCCAAAACAGGCGCGTATTTTCCCGTGCCGGGAATTACGATGCCCACCACCGATTTGGTGATACGCACGGCCAGTGCCAGCAACAAAAACGACAACAGCCGGTTGGACAAACCATTTCCTTCCTGTCTGCGCCAGAAAAAGACCGCCAGGAAAATCGCATGACTGAAAGCCAGCGTGCCGAAAATTGCTATGAAATTGACCATTTTACAAAAGGCAAATTACAGAAGATTTGAAAATAGGGATGAGGAATGAGGGATGAGGAATGAAAATAGCCACTCTAGAAAGCGATGTCCCTTTTTATTTCATTCCTCATTCCTCATTCCTCATCCCTCATCCCTCATCCCTGTTTTCCATTCACCATCCCAATCTGTAAGTTCATTTAACAAGAGAAGGGGTGATATTTGGTTTCGCAGAAACCAAATATCACCCCGTCTCTTGGTAAATGAACTCCCCCTTCCCTTATTTAAAATTCAAATGTTTGATCGAGTAGTAGCAGATCGTACCAAAACCCATAGCCAGCATGGAATGGAACAGCACGAATGCAGTATTGTCCGTAACCAGTCCGACAACAACAGCCGATGCGAATACCAGTGCCATAAAACCTTCAGCGACAGTCACCCAGGAGATTTTTTTGGCGACATAACTGGCCTTGGTGAAGTTCTTCTGCTGGCCGTCGATCCCGAATTTCGGGGTGCGTACGAAAGAAGAAACTTTACCGCGGTAACCTTCGATCACTGCGATAGAGTTGTACAGCGACAGACCCATCGAAATCGGCATAAAGGATAAGAACAGGCCGAAGAAGCGCACTTTTTCCCAGAAAGTAGCGGGATTGGTGCGGTGCAGTGCGGCCGTGATATTGGCGGTGTAGGAAATGCCGGCAACGGAGAACAGACCCAGTACGGAGAATGACAGGAAGTGCGTGGAGATACCCAGTTCGCGGAAAGCGAAAGCGAGCGGAATGCTGCTCACGGCTGCGATGAATACCCACAGGAACACACCGTACGCCAGCAACTGGCTGGTAGCGTGCAGTTTCTGTACCATATTCAGTTTGTTGCCGCTTTCTTTCCAGATCAGGTGCAGCAGTTTGCGGGCGTTTTGTGCGCCGCCTTTGTTCCAGCGGAATTGCTGGCCTTTCAGACCGTTCATTTCCACTGGCAGTTCTGCCGGGCTTTCGAGTTTCTCCAGGTACTGAATTTTGTAGCCCAGAATTTGTGCGCGGAAACTCAGGTCGAGGTCTTCCGTGAGCGTATCGCTCTGCCAGCCGCCTGCTTCGCCGATAACTTTTTTGCGCCATACACCAGCCGTGCCGTTGAATTGCAGCAACAGGTTGCCGTAGGAACGGCCCGCCTGTTCGACGGTGAAGTGTACGTTCAGTTGCAGCGCCTGTAGTTTGGTCAGCATGCTGTAATCCGCGTTGATGTGTTCCCAACGGGTTTGAACGATGCCCACCTGTTCGTTTTCAAAATATGGCATTGTCGTGCGCAGGAAATCGGCGCGCGGGGTGAAGTCGGCGTCAAAAATCGCGATAAAGTCGCCGTTTGCCCGTGGCATGGCTTCCTGCAAAGCGCCTGCTTTGTAGCCCTGGCGGTTGACGCGGTGGATGTGTTCGATGTTGTAACCTTCTGCTTTGAGCGCTGCTACTTTTGCCTGAACGATACCGACCGTTTCGTCAGTAGAGTCGTCGAGGACATGGATCTCAAAACGATCTTTCGGATATTCCTGGGCAGCAACGTAGTCGATAATACGCTCGGCGACGTACATTTCATTGTACATCGGCAGTTGAACCGTTACAAATGGTACGGTTTCGTCGGTCATTCCATATTGTCGGTACTCGATAGAAGGATTCTCTTTGTGGAACCTTTTATACAGATACAACAAGTGGAATTGCAGGAGGCAGTAAATAGTAACTGCGCTCATGGCAACGAAATAAATCAAGAGCATCACATAGCCGAAATCAACAAAGGCTTGATACTCAAATGCTTCTAAAAGCGAATGGAGACCGTACATATTGTGTTAAGTATTGTTTTATTAATTTTTTAATGGGTGCCTTGCTTATTTAAAGGGCAAAATACAAAGAGCAAAATGGCAATGGATGTAGTGAAATACGCAAAATCAGCAGAAACTCTTCTGTAGCTGATTGCTTCTCGTTGCCTTTTGCCTTTTGGAATTTTGCCTTTTATTTATACAAACCGTTCTTTCAATATCGTTCCAATGATCTTCGTGCCGGCCAGAAAAGCGCCTTTGACGGTGCCGGAGACTTTACTTTTTCCGGCGGCTCTTTTGCGGTATCGCACAGGTACTTCACTACATCTTAATCGTTTTTTGGCCGCTTTTACCTGCATCTCCACCGTCCAACCGAAGTTTTTGTCCTGCATCTCCAGTTCCAGCAACTTTTGCCAGCGAATGGCTCGAAAAGGGCCGAGGTCGCTGAACCGGTAGCCGAAAAACAAACGGATCAGAAACGGGGCCAGCCAGTTGCCGAAACGCTGCGGAAAAGTCATCGCGCCGGATTCCATTCCGCCCAATCGCCGGGAACCGATCACCATGTCTTGTTCCTCTTTCAAAATTGGAGCCACCACGTTTGGTAGTTCCTCCGGAAAATCCGAATAATCACCGTCCAGAAACACCACAATTTCCGGCTGTTCGGACGCGGGCAGGCTTTGCAGGTAACGCATTCCGGCCAGACAAGCGTTGCCATATCCTCGTTCCGGCTGGCTGATGACGATCGCTCCATTGGCTTTTCCTACCGCACTTGTCCGATCCGTCGAGCCATTGTCACAAACAATCACCTGTCGCACCCAGTTTTTTGGCAAGTCTGCCAGAACCAGTGGCAGTGCCTCTTCTTCATTCCAGGCCGGTATTAACACGTCAATGATGGGTTTTTGCTGCATTTTTCTCTAAAAACTACCCCAAATTGAAGTGCCAATTAATGTTTGGTGGAAATGACGATGCAAAACTAATGCAGAGCGTTAAGAAAAGGTTAAAAACAATTGACAATCATGCGTTAAAGTTTTGTAAACAGGGCCTGATTTTTCAGTTTTATACCCCAAAAGTAATTTTTGGTCAAAAATACACCAAACAAGATTTTGGATACGTGGAAAAATTAACGCCGTTTCAAAACTATGATTGTTAAACGCTGAACAGGTGTCAGTTGTTTGTCAGCGGGGCTCAACTGCCTGGAATGGCTGTAGAATAGCCTTGGAAGCGTTAATTTTTTTAACAGGTTTCAACGCACCAGCACCCCTTCCCCGGTCAAATATTCCTTCAGGACCGGAACCGGTATTTCCCCGAAATGAAAAATGCTCGCTGCCAGGGCGGCATCGGCTTTTCCTGCGGCAAATACCTCTTTAAAATGTTCTTTCAAACCGGCCCCGCCGGAAGCGATGACGGGGATGGGCACCAACTCTGAAATACGCCGGGTGATATCGATGGCAAAACCTGTTTTCATGCCGTCGTGATTCATGGAAGTGAGCAGTATTTCGCCGGCGCCGCGTCGCGCCACTTCCTGCGCCCAGTCGACGGCCAGGCGTTCGGTGGGTATCCGGCCGCCGTTCAGGTACACGTACCATTGGCCGTCATCGTGCTGCCGCGCGTCAATAGCCACCACAACACATTGGCTGCCAAATGTTTGTGCCAGTTCATTGATGAGTTCCGGCCGTCGGACTGCCGCCGAATTGATGCTCACTTTATCGGCGCCGGCCTGCAACAGCGCCCGCACCTGCTCCACCGAACTGATGCCTCCGCCTACGGTAAAAGGAATATCGAGCACCTGTGCAATGTGTCGTACCAGTTCCACAAAAGTGCTGCGCTCTTCGTGCGTGGCCGTGATGTCGAGAAAAACCAGTTCGTCGGCTCCCTGCGCCGCATAGGCTTTTGCCAGTTCGACAGGGTCGCCGGCCTGGCGCAGGTTCTCGAATTGTATGCCTTTGACTGTTTGGCCGTCTTTGATGTCGAGGCAGGGAATGATGCGTTTGGCAAGCATAAACGTGAATTGTGAGTCGTGAATCGTGAGTTGTGCTTCGCCATAACTTTAATATTAGCCTTGAGCGAAGCACAACTCACGACTCACGATTGACGACTCACGTCTTGGAGTGTACACGAAAATAATCAATCGGCACCTTTCCTTCAAAAAAGGCTTTGCCCACAATAGCGCCGGCACAACCGATGGCGGTGAGGGCTTCCAGGTCGGCAATATCGCTAACGCCGCCGCTGGCCACGAGTTGCAAATCAGGAAACTCAGCCAGTACTTCCGTGTAAAGGTCGATTGCCGGGCCTGACAATTCACCGTCGCGGGCGATGTCCGTTACTGAAATATGATTAATCCCCAGCGTGCCCATTTTGCGGATAAAATCGAATAGGGTAGTCTCGGTGGTTTCTTTCCAGCCATGAACGGCAATGAGGCGGTCGCGTACGTCGGCGCCGACCATAAATTTTTCGGGACCGAATTTTTCCACCCAGGCGCTGAATTCATCCTGTGCCAAAACGGCCACGCTGCCTACGGAAAACAGCATGGCGCCGGCGTCCCACACCTGTTTGAGCGCGGGAATAGAACGCAGTCCGCCACCGTAGTCGATTTTCAAACGGGTGCGGGCGGCCACCTGGGTCAGGATATGCAGGTTGGCGGGTCGCCCCGTCCGGGCGCCGTCGAGGTCAACCATATGCAGGCGCCGAATGCCGGCCGCCTCGAGGCGGTATGCCAGTTCGAGCGGGTCGGCAGGGTATTCCGTTTTTTGCTCGAAATCGCCTTGTCGCAGGCGCACCAACTTGCCGTCTAATAAATCAAAGGAGGGGACTATTTCCATATTCGTTATTGAAAATCAAAGATGTAGAAAGTTTTGTAAAATTTTTTGGCCCAGCGGGCCGGACTTTTCAGGGTGAAACTGCACGGCGTGGAAATTGTTGTGTTGCAATCCTGCGCTGAACAGTTCGCCATATTCCGTCCGAACGGTCGCCTGCGGGCTGTCTTCTGCGTAATAACTGTGCACAAAGTAGACAAAACTCGCTTCCGGAACCCCCACAAAAAGAGGGCCCGTCGGAGCAATCAATTGATTCCAGCCCATTTGTGGCACTTTTAACCCGCCTGTTCCGCTGAATTTCCGCACAGTCGCGTCAAAAATGCCCAGGCAGTCGGTGTCATTTTCCTCCGAATGCCGGCAAAATAACTGTAAACCGATACAAATACCGAGCACGGGTTGTTGCAGCGAACAAATGACCTCGTCGAGGCCCCGTTCTTTCAGGTAACGCATGGCCGAGGCCGCTTCTCCCTGGCCGGGGAAAATGACTTTGTCCGCCGCCCGCAAGGTGGCAGGGTCGTCGGTCCAGACCGCCGCTACGCCGAGGCGTTCGAGGGCAAAAAGTACCGACTGGACATTGCCGGCGTTGTATTTGAGTACGGCTACCATTTTTGTGTTTTGGTGTTTTTGGGTTTTAGTGTTTTAGTGTTTTAGGGTGGTCACGCATGGTATTTTTTTATAAATTAATCGGAGAGTCAAAGTCGTTACAGGATACTTTGCAACTTGCATAAATTACTTACCGCTTTTCTGTTTCTATCAATCAAACTCAGGGCAATGCGCTCTAAAACACTAAAACCCCAAAACACTAAAACACCCCTACAGGATTCCCTTCGTCGTCGGCAATTCATGGTTCTCCGGGTCGCGCCGGACGCTCATTTTTATGGCTTTAGCAAATGCTTTAAAAATGGCTTCGATTTTATGGTGTTCGTTTTGCCCTTCAGCGCGGATGTTGAGGTTGCAGCGCGAAGCATCGGCAAAGGACTTGAAAAAATGGTAGAACATCTCGGTTGGCATGTCGCCAATTTTTTCGCGCTGGAAAGTAGCATCCCACACCAGCCAGGGGCGGCCGCCGAAATCTATGGCTACCTGCGCCAGCACATCGTCCATGGGCAGGGTGAATCCGTAGCGTTCCATACCGCGTTTGTCGCCCAGCGCCTGCACAAAAGCCTCGCCCAGTGCGAGGGCTGTATCTTCAATGGTGTGGTGTTCATCTATGTGCAGGTCGCCTTTCGCTTCAATCTGCAAATCGAGTCCGCCGTGGCGGGCCAACTGGTCGAGCATGTGGTCGAAAAAGCCCAGACCCGTCTGTATTTGGCCTTTTCCTTTGCCATCAAGGTTGAGATCGATAAAAATATCCGTTTCGCGGGTAGTGCGGCGGTGCTGTACGTGGCGTTGTGGCAGTCGCAGGTACTGGTATATTTGTTCCCAGTTATCGGCTACCAGTTCAATCGGAATATCGAGGCCTTCGGGGTTGTATTCCGTGCCGCTGTGGTGCTGCAACGTGAGCCCGGGCGTATTTTCTGCCTCCATGCCGGAATCATTGCGCAACAGAATACCTTTGGCCCCCAGGTTTTGAGCGAGTTGCATATCTGTCAGCCGGTCGCCGATCACATAAGAATTGGCAAGGTCGACATTGCTTTGCAGGTAAGCGTTCAGCATGGCGGTGCCGGGTTTGCGGGTCGGCAGGTTTTCGTGGCGAAAAGAGCGGTCGATGTGGATATTTCGAAATACAACACCCTCATTTTCAAGGGTTTTGATCATTTTGTTGTGAGCCGGCCAGAATGTTGGTTCCGGAAAAGAATCGGTGCCGAGGCCATCCTGGTTGGTGACCATGACCAGCTCGAAATCGCGTTCGCGTACCAGTCGGGCGAGCGCAAAAATGACGCCGGGTATAAATTCGAGTTTTTCCAACGAATCTACCTGTTGGTCGGGTTGCGGCTCGACGATGATACAACCGTCGCGGTCGAGGAATAGGATACGGCGCATGTGCAGTGTGAGTTGTGAATTGTGAGTGGCGCTTCGCCCAAGGCATTACTAAACGATTTGG
>JADLCC010000530.1 GCA_020847425.1 Saprospiraceae bacterium | reverse complement strand
GTTCAGCGCTTCCCGGTAATCGGGCGGCAACACTTTCCGCAAACACAGGCTGATGTGCCGTATGCGCTGCTTCAGTTCGAGCGATTCCCAGCGGGCATCCAGTACCAGCGACATGAACTGCGCAACCGGGAAATCTTTATGAACGCCTTGAATATCACGGGCAATTGCCTCGATCAGAGGCCGGGAAAACATGTTTTTGAGTGGCTCCATTTTTTTTAAAAGGCAAATTTAAAACAAAGAGCAAAAGGCAATTTGGGCCACAGACTTTAAATGCTCGGGTTCTCCCGCTTGCCCTTTGTTTTAAATTTGCTCTTTGCCTTTTATTCTATTCGTAGCGCAAAGACTCGATAGGGTCCAGCCGCGCCGCTTTCAGGGCCGGATAAAACCCGGAAACCACCCCAACCACCATACACAGCGCAAAACCCAGGAACATCCAGCCCCAGGGAATGAGGAAACTGCCACCCAGCAAGGGCGTCACGATATTGCCGATCAGGATGCCGAGGAAAATGCCGACCAGTCCGCCGATCTGACAAATAACGATGGCCTCGGTCAGAAACTGAAGCAGGATACTGCGGCGGGTAGCGCCCAGGGCTTTGTAAATACCGATTTCGCGGGTGCGCTCCGTCACGCTCACGAGCATAATATTCATCAGTCCGATAGCGGCGCCCAGCAAAGTCATCAAACCGATAGCGATGGTGGCGAGGCGTAAATTGGTGGTGTTTTCTTTCAAAATGGCAACAAGTCCGTCGCTGGCGAACACCTTGAAGTCGTCGTCCTCGCCCGGGCGCAGTCCGCGGATCTGGCGAAAAAGCCCCGTCGCTTCCGATTGTGCGGCTTCAATATCCGTTGGATTGGTCACCGCCACCAGCAGAAAGTAATCGCGGTCGACGCCGCTGCCGTACAGCGACTTGACCGTAACCAGAGGTGCATAGATGCGCCGGTCGCTGGATTCATTCATAGTGGAGCCTTTGGAGGCCATGATGCCGATAACCCGGTAGCGGCGGTTGTTGATGGATATAATTTGGTCGAGGGCCTTTTCGTTTTTGCCGTTGAACAGTTTTTTGACGATATCGGTACCGATGATCACGTTCGGAGACCCCGATTCAACCTCTGTTTTGGAAAAATTGCGCCCCAGCGCGATGTCAATTCCTTTGATATCCAGAAAGTTCTCGTCGGCGCCGTTAAAAATCACATTGGGGTTGGTTTCCAGGTCGCCGAATTTGACGACAGCCTGCCCGGTACCGTAGCAACCCACGGCTACTTTCGCCGGGAAAGCGAACCGCTCTTTGAACTCCATCGCCTGGCGGTAATTGACTGCTTCGGCCACTTTTTGCCGGCGGCCGCGCTGGTTGCTTTTTACTTCACCCCATTTGCGCTCGATGCTGAACGAATTGGCGCCCAGCCCCGAAAAATTGTCATTTAACGAAAAAGCGATCGCATCGATGGCGGTCAGAATACCCACCAGCGCCATGATGCCGAATGCAATGATGAGCAATGTCAGCACTGCCCGCAGCATATTGGCGCGGATACTCTGGAAAGCCATATTGAGTATTTCGGAAAAAGGCATGTGTGTGGAATTGAATAAAAAAGCAAAATTGCAACAGGCACAATGCAGGGAATGCCGATGGACGCACGCTACTGGACATTTTGTGTATGCCGGAACGCTGTTCCGGCAATTCCTGGCTATTTACCATGCCGGAACAGCGTTCCGGCGTACAGGTTTTCACCCAAGCGAAAAAATGTCCAGTAGCGTGCGATTGATGCCCCCCTGCTCAAAACGTTTCAAAGGTAACCACAGCGCAATGTAGTCGGCCCTTTAATAGAGGCATCATTTTCAAAATTCGATAAAAAGCCTTCTTTTGCAGATGGAAATCAATTTGGCATGACTACCCTCTTCCGGCAACCTACCATTTTTCAGCCTTTCCCGCAGTTGATCGCTGCGGAAAGCACCCGGCATGGCGGCATCAGCGAACCGCCTTATCAATCCCTGAACCTCGGAAAAAGCACCGGCGACCGGCCCGAAAACGTGGCGGAAAACCGCCGCCGTTTTTGCGCGGCACTGGGTTTTGAAACGACACAACTGGCTTGGTCGAAACAAGTACATGGCGTCGAAATCAGGCTGGTTACAGCGCCCGGCGGCGCGGAAGGTTTTGACGCGTTGGTGAGCGCAGAACTCGGAGTTGTGCTGGCCGTTTCGGTAGCCGACTGCACCCCCATTCTGATTTATGATGCGAAACACAAGGCCGTAGCTGCCGTTCATGCAGGCTGGCGCGGCACAGCAGGCGCTATCGTAGGCAAAACCCTGCTGCGCATGGCGGAGCAGTTCGGCACCTCAGGCATGGACTGCTTTGCATACGTGGGTACCTGCATCGACGAATGTTCGTTTGAAGTAGGCGACGAAGTGGCCGAAGCGTTTGATCCTGCATTTAAACGCTGGGATCCCGCCAAACAGAAATTTTTTGTAGACCTGAAAAAAGCCAACGCTGCACAATTGCTCGAATTCGGGGTTCCGGCCGCTCAAATGGAGATTTCTGCGTACTCCACCGTGCTGCACAACGCCGATTATTTTTCCCACCGGAATGAAAAAGGTGTGACAGGCAGGATGATGGCCGCGATCGGAATGCAGTGACTGGAACCACACTACCGGACATTTTTGTAAACCTGAACGCTGTTCCGGTAATGCTTGGCCATTTTGTAAGCCGGAACAGCGTTCCAGCATACGTGTTTTTCACCCAAGCGAAAAATGTCCTGTAGTGTGGTTTGGAACTTCTGCAGCACTTCCATGGTTGGATGTCGCACGATCATTGTAACTTTGTACCCTGATTCATTGGAATGAAGGATGAACCAGATGGAGATGCCCGGATTTATCTTTCGGTCGCTCATAGTGAACCGGTGGACAAATTAGAGTGTTATTTGATGCCCTGAAAATGGCGGCACAGTACATTATGGCTAAGGAGAAGAAAAAACAGAAGATTGAAATCGTCAACCGCAAGGCTTCCTTCGAATACTACTTCGTTCAGGAATACGATGCGGGTATGATGCTGACCGGTTCGGAAATAAAAAGTATCCGCTCTGGCAATGCCAACCTCAACGATGCGTATTGCATGATTGAAAACGGCGAATTGTGGGTGCGCAACCTCTACATTGCCGAATACGAATACGGCACGGATAGCAACCATATGGCCCGCCGCACCCGCAAACTGCTGCTGCGCAAACCTGAATTGCGCAAACTGGAACGCGGCACCCGCGAAAAAGGCACTACCATTATTCCCTACAAACTTTTTATCAGCGACCGGGGATTTGCCAAACTGACTATCGAACTGGCACGGGGCAAAAAAATGTTCGACAAACGTGAAACCATTAAGGAACGTGAAGGCAAACGGGAAGTCGACCGTATCAATAAAGCATATAAAGTCCGGTAAATGAACCTAACGCTCGCCCGCATCCTGTCGTTTCTCGGACACCCACTGCTCATTCTGACTTATGTGCTGCTGCTGTTGCTGGCGGTCAATCCCTATGCTTTCAGTGCGCGCAGCATGACCGACCAACGCGCCATGCTGCTGCTCATCTCGGTGTTCACGACCACTTTTTTATTACCTGGTTTTGGTGTAGCGCTGTTGAAACCGCTCGGTTTTATCCAGAGCCTGGAGATGGAAAGCAAACAGGAACGCATAGGCCCCTATATCATCACGGGCATTTTTTACCTCTGGTTGTTTAAAAACCTGTTCTCCGGCACGCAGGTGCCATCTTTGTTTGGTGTTTGTGTGCTGGGGGCTACAATAGGGCTCTTTTTCGCTTTTTTTATCAATATTTTTACTAAAATCAGCGCCCACGCCACAGGAATGGGCGGACTGGTAGCCATGGTGCTGCTGGCCACCGTCGAATGGCGCGGATTCGGACTGGCATTGCCGGTATTCGGCGGCGCTTTGCAACTGAGCCTGACAGTTATCCTGGCGTTTACCCTGGTATTTGCCGGACTCATCGGCACGGCACGCCTGGCATTAAAAGCGCATGTACCTGCCGATTTGTACCGGGGTTATGCGGCGGGGTTTGCGGCGGTGATGATAGCGGAAGTGCTGCTGAGGTGAGCGTCAACTATACCGACGGCTTCATCTACTGGATGCGGAAATGGGTAAAATTTACGAATCTCGTTCGGTATCCCTGACAAATGAAGATTCACCAATTAAGCGTTCTTTGGTAGCGGCAGCGCCGCGTAATATTTGTAGCCCGATATAGAGTAAGAAAACCGAGGTGCAGCGCACCGGAAGATATAATGTTCCGGTGCGCTGCACCTCCAAAAATACAATTGCACTGGTTACTACAAATATTACGCCGCTCTGCGGCTTTTCAAAACCCAAGAACGCATAATTCATCAATCTTCATAAGTCGTTGTTATGTCTTCGCTGCTGTAACCATTCCATTAGTTTGCTTTGATACAACTCAAACGTATTCAGGTTATTATGCGATCCACCCTCGATCGTAACAAACAAATCTCCCGGTTTAAGCACCTTTTTTAAATTTTCCGCAGAAGCATACGGCACGACCCGGTCGCGGGTGCCGTGGAAAATGAGCAGGGGTAGTTTCGTCGCTTTCAGGTTTTCATCATTGGGAAACCGAAACGCCGGCTCAAAAGGCGGTTCGTGGTGGCGAATATGGCTGGCGAGCAAGCCGCCGATGTTGTCAAAAGGTGTTTCCAGGATAACCATACGCGCCGGTACGCGGGCTGCCAGGTGACTGGCCATGCCCGTGCCGAGGGAGCGCCCGTACAGTATAATCTCTTCGGCGGCATACCGTTCGCGAAGCCAGGTGTACACCAGCAAGGCATCGGCAAAATAATGCTGCTCATTGGGTTCACCGCTGCTTTTCCCATAGCCACGGTAGTCAGGTACAAAAAAATCGTATCCCCGACTGGTAAAATCGCGGTGCATGGCGCCCCAGCGTTGCAGGTTGTCGCGGTTACCATGGAAATACAGCACCACACCGCGCCGGGATGCCGCGGGTGTCGGAAAAAACAGCGCGTTCAGCCGCGCGCCGTCCGGGGTGTCGAAAAAATGCTCCGTAAAAGGTTCCTCAAAATCAAAACGGTGGTCGGCCGCCAGCACAGTGGGGCGGAACAACGCTTTGGTTTGCAGGAAAGTGGAAAAAACGGAGAGCATGTATAGTTATTGGTTATCAGTTATTGGTTATCGGGCTTGATAATCAAGCATTTGTGCTAAAAATAATTCAACCTGATCTTACCTCGGCATTTAATTAGGCTTACTTCAATTTTTCATTTCCGGCATGCCGGGCAGCATCGCGTTTGGTTTTTTTATCCAGGTTTTTTTGCAGGGCATCTGTGAGGTTTACACCCGTCTGGTTGGCCAGGCACACCAGTACGAACAGTACATCGGCCATTTCATCGGCAAGGTCATCTTTGGCGGTTGCGGCCAGTTCCGGGGTTTTGAAGGATTGCTCGCCATAGAGCCGGGCCATCAGCCGGGCCACTTCGCCGACTTCTTCCATCAGAATTGCCGTATTGGTCAGTTCGTTGTAGTACCGGATGCCAATGGTGTTAATCCATTGATCTACAGTTTGTTGTACGTTTTCTAAAGTCATCTTTCATCAATGGTTATTAGTTATTGGTTATCAGTGTTGATAATCAAGCATTTGAAAAGAAATTAATCTAAGTAATCAAGCAAAATTAGTTTGAACTAATTCTTCTGTAACTCATTGATTAACATTGCCATTTGCTCTTTGCAATTTTGCCCTTTTACTTAAACGGTTTTACTTGATATTTATAAAAAAAACAGCCCACCAAGTGAACTGGATGGGCTGATGGGGTTAAATGGTGTGGTGTATTTTAGACCCTAGTTAATACTTAATCTTCTGTAACACATTTGCTATCATTGCCTTTTGCTTTTTGCAATTTGCCCTTTATTTAATTCCGCAAAGGTTTCCCGTTTTCCAGCATAAACTGAATCCGCTCCAGCGTTTTTTGTTCGCCGCAGAGCGACAGGAACATTTCGCGCTCGATGTCTAGCAGGTATTGCTCGGACACCTGTTGCGGGCTGGTGAGGTCGCCGCCGCAGAGGACGTAGGCTACTTTTTTGGCAATTTTAATATCGTGCTCGGTGGCGTAGTTGCCCAGTTGCAGGGAGTGCGCCGCGATGTACAGGGCGCCCAGTCCGGTGCGGCCCAGCACGTTGATGTCTTTGCGCTCAATCGGTTTCACATAGTCGGCTGCCAGTTCGATCACTTTTTTCTTGGCTTCGCTGATGTTGCGCGCCGTATTGTTCACCACCTGGTCTTTGGTCGGCAGCAAGTAGCCGTAGTTGAAGGCTTCGTAGGCAGAAGTGGCCACCTGAGCCGTTGCGATGGTTTTAAATTTATCGATCAGGCGCGGGATTTGTACGTCGCCTTCTTTGCTGATTTCATCGGAAAGCCGCACGGCAAATTCCTTGGTGCCGCCGCCGCCGGGAATGATACCCACGCCAACTTCCACCAGGCCGATGTAACTCTCCGCGCCTGCCACTACAGCGTCGGCGTGCATGGAAAACTCGCAGCCACCGCCGAAAACATACCCCTGCGTAGCAATTACCACCGGAATAGCCGAGTAACGAATGCGCATCGACGTTTGCTGGAACAGGTTGACGGCCATGTTCAGTTCGTCCCATTCCTGCTGATAGGCCAGCATGGCGATCATCATGAGGTTGGCGCCGACGGTAAAATTCTGTGCGTTGTTGCCGATGACGATCCCTTTCCAGCCCTGCTCTTCCGCGATCAGAATGCTGTCGTTGATGCCGCGCAAAATGCCCTCACCGATGGAATTCATTTTGGAGTGGAATTCGAGGCACAAAACGCCGTCGCCGATATCATGCAGGGTGCATTCCGCGTTGGTGTAGACGGGTTTGTTGGGGCGGAAAGTATCGAGCAGGATGAACGACTCGCCGCCGGGAAGTGCCTTGTAGGATTTGCTGCCCGGATCGTAACAAACGCGTTTGCCGTTTTCCACTTTGTAAAAAGTACTGTGGCCGGCAGCCAGCATGTCTTTCACCCAGGTGGCAATTTTTTCACCTTTTTGTTCGGCGAGCGCTACGGCTTCTGCCACGCCGACCATGTCCCAAAGTTGGAACGGACCGGCTTCCCAGGCAAACCCCGCCCGGATGGCGTCGTCGATAGCATAAGCGGTGTCGGAAATTTCAGGCACGCGGTTGCTGACGTAAGCAAACAGTCCGAGGTGCGCGCGTTGCAGGAGTTGCGCTCCTTTGTCGTCGCCTTTAAACACTGCTTTGATGCGGCGCGGCAGTTCTTCAATCTGTTTGAGGGTATCGATGATCGGCAGTTTCTCTTTTTGGGGAGCGCCGTATTCGAGGGTATTCAGGTCGAGAGAAAGGATAACTGGGCGGCCTTTCGCGTCTTTTTCATTGGTTTTTTTGTAAAAACCCTGTCCGGTTTTATTTCCGAGAAATTTATTGTCAATCAAAAACCGGAGGTATTTCGGGATCTCGAAAGCGCCGATTTGCTCGTCATTGGGGCAGTTTTCGCGCATCCCGTTGATAACGTGTACGGCGGTATCCATACCCACGAGGTCGCCCAGCCGGAAGGTGCCGGTTTTCGGCCGACCGATAGCGGGGCCGGTCAGCGCGTCGACGGTGTCGATGGAAAGACCGATTTCCTGTGTGAGCTGGTAAATTTTGGACATGGCATACACACCCACCCGGTTGGCGATAAAAGCCGGGGTATCTTTACACAGCACGGTTTGTTTGCCGACAATCACGTCGCCGTAGTGCATAAAAAATGCCGTGACCTCCGGATCGGTGTCGGGTGTCGGGATCACTTCCAGCAGGCGCATGTAACGCACGGGGTTGAAAAAGTGCGTGCCGCAGAAATGTTTTTTAAAATCCTCGCTGCGCCCTTCCGCCATCATGTGAATAGGAATACCAGAAGTATTGGATGTAACCAGGGAACCTTTGGAGCGGTATTTATCGACCTTCTCAAAAATCTGCTTTTTGATATCCAGGCGCTCCACCACTACTTCTATGATCCAGTCGTAGTCCTTTATTTTGGAGAAATCATCCTCGAAATTGCCAACCGTTATGCGCGAAGCAAATTTGGTATCATAGAACGGCGCGGGTTTGGCTTTCAGCGCGGTTTGCAGCGAATTGCCGGCCATACGATTCCGGGCTGCGGGTTTTTGCGCTTCATTTTCAGCCAAATCATTGGGCAAAATATCGAGTAACAATACTTCGAGGCCACAGCCGGCCAGTTGCGCGGCGATACCCGTTCCCATGAGGCCGGAGCCCAGTACGGTGACTTTGCGGATATGTTTGTTGAGCATAAATATATGGTTAGAGATCCTCAGCGAAAATTCGTTGGGCGAAGGTAGGGCTTCGGAGAGAAACCTTGTAAAAAAAGTTATTGGTTATTGGTTATTCGTGGTGGTAACGCTTGGCTACATGTACTTAACCCAAGCGTTACCACCACGAATAACCAATAACTGATAACCAATAACCAATCAGGCGTTTTCTTTCGAGAGGATTTCCTCCTCCGCATTAGCCAGTTCCCGTTCCAGTTCTTCCAGCCATTCATCTATTTTATCGGTCGCCGTTTCCATTAGTTTTTCGCGCAACTGACGGCCTCGTTCGGTATAAAATAAAAAATAGATGCCACCGCCCAGCAGTGCGCCACCCAGGAGGAGTTCAAATACATCGCGCTTTTCCATACTTTGATTTTTAATGATGAACTATAAATGATGAATGATGAATGCGCGGCACTCAGGCATTTTTAAGTATTTGGTTTTCAAATGAATAAGTGGACATCATTCTTCTTTTTCAGTTTACTCCGAAGCCCGGAGACCCCTTTGCGCAGGGCGCCGATCAAGTCTTTTTTACCTGGTGCTATTTCTTTTGCTTTTCGGGCCAGACCAGGCAGATATGCGACTGTCAGGGGCGTTACGACCTTCAGCAGCAGCGCAACGCGCGGGTCGCGCACAAACAGGTTGGTAGCCACCCGCAGCGGACCGTTCAGGCGCGCAGCCCAGCCGAGTGCTGCCTCATCGGCAGGGTTTTCCGATTTGCCCGACAAGCCAAGCATCGACTTGATAGCCTGCCCGACAATCTCACCGGGTTGTAGGTCGCTGCGCACTTCCTGCCAGACTTCTTTGATTTCGGTCTGTTCTGCGTCCAGTTTCTCCTTCAAGGCCGCTTTTCGCCTCCGTAGCTCGTCGAGATTATCTACGTCAGATTTTATTTTCAGTATCGTCATCTTCAAGGATGTTTTGAATGATTTTGGAACGCACAAAAGGGGGTACCCAGATATATGCAACCACTGCAAATGGTACAAAAACCAAGCCTGCCAGGGCAAAGCCGCCTGCGCGGTTGCCGATGTAATCGCCCAGCCAGATGGCAAAACCAATGCTAACAAAAAAAAGAATGATCAGCGCAAATAACGCAATGATCATTATACTGCTGAGCATAGCGGCAGCCGCTGATATTTTTTCAGTAGCCGTAAGTGCAAAAAATTCCCAACGGGTTTCGAGGTGCCGCAATACTTTTTCGAGCAGGCGCTCAAAGGATGATTCGTGGTTCGTTTGTTCTGACATAGGATAAGTTTGTAATGCGCAGGTATTGTTTCATCTACCTAAAAATGTTTGCCATCATTAAAATACATGTTTTAGACGTCATGTATCCCAATTGGGGACAAATGGCTCCACTATTCCCCTTAAAGGGCATGCGTGTTCAGCCGCAGAATCCACGTTTTCATTTTGCTACAAATGTAAGATGGACGCTGACATAAGTTATTGTTTAAAAAACGGAAAAAAACAGAATATAGCGTTCACATTAAGCTGACAATTATCATTCACCTTGCATGAGAATAATATGATCAAAAATTTGAATGAAAATTCAATTAAGTGGTCCGTGCAGACGCTATTGCACATGGCTTCAGACAATCCGGATAGCAAGCCGGCAAACATCTAAAAACCACTCTTTCGTTTCTTAAAACGCCACACCCATGAAATTCCCCACCCCCATTTTCGCCCTGGCGATGTTGTTCGCCTTTTCTCCTTCCTTTGCTCAACGCTCCCCAGACTGGTCCGTCAATTTAACCGGCAAAGCGCAACAAATTATTTTCCAAAGCCTGACCGGTGTACCCATTATTCAAACGGATAAGTCTTATATCGGTATTGACCCCGTCGCCCAAAAAGTGGCCTGGACTGTGGACCGGAAAGCCGGAAAGTTAATTTCCGCAACCCTCGGCGCAGACGGCTACGATTTTTACAATATGACGGGTACGCCCTTCGTCCTGATCAGCAACAATGTGATCGATAGCCGCAGTGGCGCGGCTGTGGTCAGCAAGGAAAAAAACAATTACAAAACTGCCGACGATTACGAAGTCATCCCTGCGTTGAACAGCGTGCTGCTGCGCGTCACGGCCGGCAATGGCGTGCTGCGGCTCTACCTGATCGGTATGGCCGATGCCAAAGTGAAATGGGAAGTCGATGTAATGAAACCCTCCCTGATCACGGGCATGAATGAAGAACCCGAAGAGGAGCATGCCGATGTACCGCTGTTCACGAGTCTGGTGACACCCGACCACTACCTGGTTTACCGCTACCGGAAAAACCTCGCTGTTGTTTCCCCGGAAGGCAAACTGCTCTGGAGTGAAAAAGCGGACCCTGCCGAAGTAATGCTCAGTCCCGACGGGAAAAAGGTGATCACGGTAAAAGCGCTCGTAACAGGCATCGGTAATTCTCCGGTTTCGGTTCGGTATGTGACCAAATACAGAAGCGCCAAAATGCAGGCTTTCGACCTGAAAACGGGCAAAGAATCCTGGAAATCCGATATCAAGGTCGATCAAAATATCCGCTGGGCCGATGCCCAACCCGATTTCCTGGTCGTTGCCTGGAAAAACGGCTGCAACATTTTTAAGTACGCCACCGGCGAAGCCATCTGGAAGGATGATTTCAAAGGCAAACGTGTCGTGGACGTGCGTTCCAACGAAAAAGGCTACCTGGTCACTTTCGAGTCCGGCTACAAAACCATGCAACTCGACAAAAGCGGGACCGAACTCTGGAAAAAACCACAAGTGCTGGAAACCGACGACGAAGACGCGGACGATCTGCCGGAAGAAGGCAACATGGATGTATACCAGTACGCCAAAGGCAAAATCCTGGTGGATGCGGAACGGGTGCGCTTCCGGCCAGCCAAAGGTTCGGGTATGAAAAAATGGCGCATGTCCCTGAATGCTGGCAGCCGCATAGCCTACGACGATTCGCTGCACAATCTTATTATTCTGCACGACAACCGCTTGCATGTCCTGAACCCCGACAACAACCCGCAGGTCGTGAAATCTTTCAAAGACAATTTTGAAAACCTGCCTGCATTCCACACCGTTGAATTCCGTGCAAACGCTTATTTCCTGACCAGTCCCAAGGAATTTATTGTTTTTGAACCGGCAACGGAAAAACTGACGCACCGCTACTACGTGCGACCGTTCGATGTGCAAGGTATGTTTATCGACATGGTCAACGCCGAACTGGCCAGCAATCAGGCCCTGTTCAACTGTAAAGCCACACACAATGCCCAAACCGGCGCCTGGAAAGCCGAACGCGCTTCCGCGGGCCTGCTGCCGCCCGGCTCCGGCAATACAGAACTCCAGAAAGCCGATCAGCAATGGCGGGCCGCCGACGCACTCGAATTTGCCTCTACGCTGATGCCGCCGGCCCGGGTGGAAGCGTTCAGGCAATCGCGGGATTTCGCCTGGTATTTTACCAAAGACAAAAGCGGTAACGTGCTGATCAAAGTCAACAAGGATACCGGCGCTGAAGCGGACCGGTTGATTTTTGACGATGCGCGCCCGATCTACCAGGTAGACGAGATTCAGCGCCGCGTTTATTATGCGAGCAATAATGTGCTGAAGGTTTTTTAGAGGAATGAGGGATGAGGAATGAGGAATGGCCGAGCGTGATGTCGGACATCACGCTCGGCCATTCCTCATTCCTCAT
>JADLCC010000529.1 GCA_020847425.1 Saprospiraceae bacterium | reverse complement strand
CCTGAACCAGGTGGCTTGCCGTTTGGCGTAGTTTCGGGAGTGTTGTTTGATTTTATCTATGGCTTCCGTTCGACTGATTGTACCGTCAAAATACTCGAAAAATTCTTCATAACCCACTGTTCTTAATGCGGTTAGGTGTCGATACGGCAATAATGCACGGGCTTCCTGTTCCAGTCCGGCAGCCAGCATCCAGTCGACCCGATCATCGATGCGGGCGTACAGTTCGGTGCGCGGGAGATCGAGCAGCAAATAAATGGGGGTAAAAGGGCGCTCGTTTTTCCCTTTCCCCAAAAAAGAAGAGTAGGGGAGACCCGAGGCGTAACAAACTTCCAAAGCCCTGCGCAGGCGCGCCGGGTTTTGCCGGTCGACGATCGTATAATACGCCGGATCGAGCCGTTGCAATTCAGATTGAAGCAGTTCCAGTCCGCCCGATTCCAGCATGTCCGACACCTTTTTTTTGATGTCGGGGGTAACTTCCGGGAAATGATCGAGCCCTTCGCAGACCGCCTGGAGAAACAGACCGGAACCGCCCACCAGAATAGCCACATCGTGGTGTTGAAAGATATCATCCAGTTTGGCGAGGGCGCTCCGTTCAAAATCGCCCACGCTAAAATCATCTGTAACCGACAGGCTATCAATGAAATGGTGGGGCGCTGCCTGCAATTCATCACTGGAGGGTTTGGCGGTACCGATACTCATTTCACGGTAAAACTGCCGGCTGTCGGCCGAAAGAATTTCCGTGCCGAAGTGTTGCGCGAGCCGGATAGCCAGTGCCGTTTTGCCGGTTGCGGTGGCGCCGCCGATGACAATCAGGTGTTTGGAAGGGCGATTTTTCATTGGGGCGAAGAAAACGAAGGATTTACTTACTTGCTCTATCTGAACGCAACTATTTTCGCGCCATGAAACTTATCCATATCCGTAAAAGCGACGGCATCATCTATTGGGTGATGGAACCGTTTTTACACCTGACCTACTGGTGCCTTTTCCGAAAAGTGTATTTGTACAATGTGAAAGGAATACCTACGGACAAACCGGTGTTGATCGCCGCCAATCACCCCACAGCATTTGTGGACCCGATTGCGCTGTGCATTTACATGGACCCTCCGGTGTACAACATGACCAGGGGCGATATTTTCCGGAAAGCCTGGGCACGCAAACTGATGGAAAACGTCAATATGTTTCCTGTTTTTCGTGTCCGCGACGGTTACACAGGCCGGGAGCGCAACGACGGCGTTTTTGAATTTTGCCAGGGGAAAATGCTCAAAAAACAAGTGGTGGCCATTTATGTGGAAGGCGAGCACCATTTGGATAAACAGGTAAAACCCGTACAAAAAGGCCTGGCGCGGATTGCGTTCGATACCTATAAAAACCATGCATTGGAAGACCTGCAAATCATTCCTACAGGCACCAATTACATCCATGGCGACCGGACGAGAGACGAGTTGAAGTTGCTCGTTGGGACGCCGATTTTTATCAAAGATTACTGGGAAGCATACCTGCTTAATCCCGCGGCAACGATCAATCAATTGAATGCAGCTATTGAAAAAGCGCTAAAAACCCTTTGCTACCATATTGAAAATCAGGAAGATACCGAATTGGCAGAACAACTGCTGACCCTGGTGCGCAATGATTTTCCGGAGCGTTTATTGCCGGTGGTGGAAATCGGAAAACAACTTTTTGAACAGGAAAGACAAGTGCTGCAACACCTGAATGCCATGCCTGAAGCGCCCAAAAACGCGTTGAAAACACAGGTTGGAACCTATTTTTCAGCATTGGAACGCGCAGGGTTGACGGACGCCGGTCTGCGGCATCCCGAGCATGGCAGTGCAAAGTGGACCCTCTTTTTGATCCTGGCAGCCCTTCCGGCGTTTTTAGGTGCGCTGCTCAGTTGGCCGGTTCGTTTCCTTTCGAGCACACTCACCCGGAAACTGGTGAAAAAAAGAGAGTTTGTGACCAGTGTGCTCATGGGACTTGCAACTATACTGGGTGTGTTGGGTGGTGCTGTACTGGTTGTTATTGGAATATGCGCTGCGCAGCCCTGGTTGTTGACGCTGGTGTTCCTGGCGCCCATACTTGGCTGGTTTTCCTTTTTTTACCGCGATATCCGGCTTCGTTACGCCGCCGCGCGGAAGGCTGCAAGACATCCGGAAAGTCCCGCGCTGCTGCAACAAAGGGCTACAATTCGGGTTGTTTCTTAGCAAAATAAGTGAGGCGGCGTCTTCAAGTCACCGACTCACTTATCAGCAATCAGATCAGTTTCTTAGAAAAACGAGGCTTGTTGGTTGGCGACTGACTTACAGTGCCTACTTTTGCGATCCTATTTCAAATTAACACACAACACCATGGGAAAAGTACGTGCTGCTATTACTGGCGTTCACGGTTGGGTACCAAAAGACAAATTGACCAATTTCGATCTTGAAAAAATGGTGGATACCAATGATGAGTGGATTGTATCCCGCACAGGTATCCGCGAACGGCGCATTCTGCGCACGCCGGGCTGGGCCACCAGCGACATGTGCGCGGAAGCCGTCAAGGGTTTGCTCGAAAAAACAGGTGTCAAACCGGGCGAAATTGACTTGATCATCGTGGCAACAGTAACTGCCGACATGGTTTTTCCTGATACTGCCAATACGGTTTGTGATAAAGTAGGCGCTAAAAATGCTTTCGGCTTCGATATCAACGCTGCCTGCTCCGGCTTCCTGTACGCACTGTCTACCGGTGCACAATTCATTCAGGCGGAAACCTATAACAAAGTAATCGTGGTGGGTTCCGATATGATGTCGTCTATTATCGACTATACGGACCGCAATACCTGCGTTATTTTTGGAGACGGCGCAGGTGCGGTATTGCTGGAACCCAAAAAAGATGGCAACGGCATCCAGGATTTTGTGCTGCGCGGCGATGGCTCCGGCCGCAACCTGCTGCACATGAAAGCGGGCGGATCACTGCGCCCTGCCAGTCAGGAAACCGTGGCCAATCGCGAACACTACGCCTGGCAGGATGGCAAACGGGTGTTTGTACATGCCGTAAAAGGGATGACCAGCACTGTGGAAGAAATTATGCGCCGCAATAAAATGACGACGGATGATGTGAAATGGATTGTGCCGCACCAGGCCAATATGCGTATCATTACTTCGGTTGCTGAGCACCTGCATTTCCCACTGGAAAAAGTTATGATCAATATTGAAAAGTACGGCAATACCACGGCGGCAACCCTGCCGCTTTGTTTGTGGGACTACGAATCCCAATTGCACAAAGGCGATAATATTATCCTGACAGCCTTCGGCGGCGGATTTACATGGGGATCGCTGCTGCTGAAATGGGCGTACTGATGGTGTTTTGGTGTTTTAGTGTTTTAGTGTTTTAGTGTTTTTGTGGGTGCATTGCTCTAAAACACCAAAACACTAAAACACCAAAACACTCTTTACCCTTGTTTTTCCCGCACATAAATCTCCTGGTCCTTGTACTTGGACGGGCATTTTAGCAGCATTTCGGAGGCGGCAAATGTCTCGCCCTTCATTTCGCCGGTCAGTACGATGGATTCGGAACGCTCGAAATCCTGCGGCTTGGCAGCATTTAATTCGACACGGCGGATCTCGCCGGCATCGTCGCGCACCCAGAATACCAGAAAGTCGGCGTTTTTCTCCGGGTCATATTCCACAGGACGGTCTTTTACCAATTGGCCCACCAATTTCACTTTGTCGCCGCTATGGCCGGCCTGTGCAAAATTGGCGTAAGTCGTCACGTCCTTACTGGCTGTAATAAGGATGCCGATGGCGATAGCCAGGATGCCAATGGCGAGGATATGTGTTTTTTTCATAGAAATGATATTTGTTTATTAACTACCTGAAAAACAGGTGATTGTATTGTTTTTCGTAAAATATCCGATCCATTAACCCTGAAATCAGATTTACATCTCAGCACAAAAGTACAACAGAAAAACACGCAAAAAGGATGCCCCAAGTTGCCACTTTTTTACTTTCACAACTCACAACTCACAACTCACAACTCACAACTCACAACTCACAACTCACAACTCACAACTCACAACTCACAACTCACATTTTCGCCACCTCAATCATCCGATCCTCCACTTTCCGCACCAGTTCATTGAATTGGACGCTGTGTTTCACTT
>JADLCC010000528.1 GCA_020847425.1 Saprospiraceae bacterium | reverse complement strand
CTGGCCGTCGCCCGCGCTTTTGAACGCACACGAGAAGTGGGTGTCCGAAAAGCCATCGGCGCCCGAACCGGCGACGTCAAAAAACTTGTTCTGACGGAATCGGTGCTAACGGCATTATTCGCCCTTGGGGTGGCTTGTTTGCTGCATTTTCCCCTACTTTATTTTGTAAAAACGTATTTCCCTGCTGCCGAAAACTTCGCAGACCTGGGCGCGAAAGGTTTGGACTGGATCATTTTTATCCTGTTCGGCATCGCAGTAGGTTTTTTTGCGGGTTGGTTGCCGGCCCGGCGCATGTCAAAAATGCAACCCACCGCAGCGCTCCGGGGCAGTAGCGGCGAACTCGGAAAACCTTCCCGTACCGGTTGGCGGGCGGCCATGCTGGTGGGGCAGTTTGCCGTTTCACTCGTTATATTGATTTTCGTGAGCACACTCTGGAGTCAGATGCAGTACATGACCCTTTCCGATTACGGTTTTCAAAAGGAAAACCTGCTCACTGTCAGGCTGCAAGGCAACAAAACAGACATTGTTGCCGAAGAAATGAAGCAGGACCCGCACGTCAACGGAGTTTGTGCCAGTTCGGTGATGATTGCCGGTTCAAATCTGCAAGGTGTCACGCTCAAAAAAGAACGCAGCGGCGAGCCGCTCGGCACACATTGCGCATCCGTTGATGAAAACTATATTTCAGTGATGGGGCTTCAATTGATTGCCGGGGAAAATTTTCCAAAAAACAACCCCGCAAAACACGAGCAGTTTTTAATTCTGAATGAAAAAGCCCTCTCTTATTTCCAACTTGGCACTGCGGAGGCAGCCATCGGTCAAACGCTTTGGATGCAGGACTCGAGTCCGTTGACCGTACGGGGCGTGGTGCGCGACTTTCATTACCGCATTCTGGAGCACGGCATCGAACCATTTGCACTGCGGTACGCGCCCGGGGAATACGGCCTGCTGCATGTCCGTTTGGCGGCGGGCGACCCAGTGGCAGCGATGGCCTCGCTTGAAGCGATCTGGAAAAAACTGGACCTTGTGCACCCTTTCAAAGCGGAATTTATGGACGACTCCATTCAAAAAGCCTACGGCCATGTGACATTTGTGGGCGGCCTGGTGGGTTTTTTCGCGCTGCTTTCCTTATCGCTCGCATGTATGGGCCTGCTCGGTTCCGTCACACAATCGGTAGGCTCGAAAGTCAAAGAGATCGGCATCCGAAAAGTAGTAGGCGCCACAACTGCACAAGTGACGCTATTGCTTTCACGCCGTTTTTTAGCGCTTTTGATCATTGCCGTGGCGATTGCATTACCGGTGGGATTCTGGCTTTCCAACCTGTTTTTGACCTTGTTTGTATACAGAATCGCAGTCGGCGGTTTGATATTGGGGGGTAGCGCTCTGGTTTTACTGGCACTGGGCCTTCTGACAGTGGGTATGCAGACAGCAAGGGCGGCGCTGGCCAATCCGGTGAAATCTTTGCGCAGCGAATAATATATGCCTGTTTTTCAGATAAATATTTGAAGGTTATGATTTCCAACTACATCCTGCTGGCCTGGCGAAACCTGACAGCCAATAAAACGGTCTCCTTTATCAATATTTTCGGACTGTCCATTGCAGTGGCCTGTTGTATCACCGTATTTCTTTTTCTGCGGAATTACTGGTCACTCGACACGTTTCACATTCATGGTGATCGGATTTTTATTGTGGAGTATCAGACTGAAATGGACGGCCAGGTTCAAACCTGGGGTGATCCGCCGGCACAGATTGCGACATCCTTAGCCACAGATTTTCCACAGGTGGAACGCAGTGTCCGGGTAAGCCGCGAAGCCGTTATCGTTTCCAGTGGCGACCATGCATTTGAAGAAATTCTGACTTATGCGGACACCGGTTTTTTCCAAATGTTCACCTTCCCATTGCAATCGGGCAATTCCGCCGCGCTCGCTGATCCATCTGCTATTATCTTGAGTACTCCAGCCGCAGAAAAGTATTTTCGGGGCGAAACGCCTATCGGTCGCTCCATTTTATTGACTACAAGTAACCATGAGAAAAAAACGTACATCGTGCAGGGCGTCGCTGCCCCGTTCCCGGACAATGCCAGTTTGCGTTTTGACCTGCTCATCGGCCACCGACCGGTCGCTGCGGCACAGGCAACGGAAGCTTGGAAAAGCCAGGGAGACGGCATCTTTGTCCAACTTCGGGAAGGCGCTAAAGCAGAAATACTCGCTGCGCAAATGGGTCGATACCTCCCGCTGTTCAATGCGCATAACCCTGAAATGCCTGCCAAGGCTTTCGTGCTCGACAACCTGAAATATCCCGCGCCTAATGCATACGAGGTCAATCGCCGCATCTCGGAGGCGCCCCACCCAGTCCTCACCGCTATTTTCGCAGCCATTGCCTTGCTGTTGTTGCTGCTTTCCTGCTTCAATTATATCAACATCTCGCTAGGCTCAGCCTTGCGGCGACTCAAAGAAATCGGTATCCGCAAAGTGATGGGAGGCAAACGGATTCAACTTATCGGTCAGTTCATGGCGGAAAACCTGCTGCTATGTTTCCTGGCGCTTCTTTTGGGTCTCCTGTTGTGCCAAACTGTTTTTGCACCCATCATGAACGATATTATGGTGATCGATATCGGGTTTCCTTTCACCCAAAACACGGATTTGTGGTTCTTTTTGCTCGGGCTGCTGGCGCTGACGGGTCTGGCATCAGGTGCATATCCGGCGTTTTACATCTCTTCCTTTCGCCCGACAGCCATTTTTTCGGGAAAACAAAAGTTCGGCAAAAAAAGCAGTTTCCGGTATGGCCTGATGACGATGCAATTTGGGCTGGCGTTTATTGCCATTATACTCAGCGTAGTACTGTTAGCGGCCGGCCGACACTGGTCCAACATATCCTGGGGTTACGATCCGGGTCAAACCTGGGTGGTACAACTCAGTGATAGTACGCAGTATCCCATCCTGAAGAACGAACTACTCAAAAACCCGAACATTCAAAAAGTATCAGGCACCAGTCTTCATATCGGGCTAAATTCTAACCAGGAAGAGATAAAAGTGGGGGAATCCATCACTAAAGTCCGCCGCTTCGATACAGGTCCGGGTTACGCTGAAGTACTTGGCTTACAGCTCGAGTCGGGGCGTTTTTTTGAAGAAAACCGACGTGCTGAAGACGAGCAGTCGGTCATCGTAAATGAAACGTTTGTAAAAAAACAAGGCTGGAGCGATCCTATCGGTCAACAAATTCAGGTAGGAGACAAACACTACACTGTCGCCGGAGTCCTCCGTGATTTCAAAATGCTAGGTACCGGCGCAATGAATAGTGCGGTATTTTTCCGGACTGCGGATGCGAACTTCGGCTATCTGGCCGCGCGTTTTGAACCGGGTAGCGGCAAGGAGGTAGAAGCCCAGACCAAAAAAGACTATCAGCGGTTGTTTGCAAGTGCCCCTATCAACTATTTCTTTCAAAGCGATGTATTCGAGGGCTTCAACCAAACTTTCTGGCGCTTGGCCAAAAGTTTCGGATACATCGCCGCACTGGCTTTGTTCATCGCCTGTCTGGGTTTATATGGACTAACGATGCAGCAATTCGCACGGAGAATGAAAGAGGTGAGCGTCCGAAAATTGCTGGGCGCCTCAGCAGGTCAAATTGTGGTACTCATCAATCGTGAGTTTATTTTTATGCTGCTCCTGGCCGGCGGTATTTCGACCACACTTTGTTACGTCAGTTTTCAAGTCGTTTTCAACAAAATGGAGCAATTTACAGGCAGTTACCGGCCCGGTATATTTACTTTTTTGATAGCCGATCTGCTGGTTTTGATCACCGCTGCGGCGGCAATAGGGCGGCATTCGTGGCAATTATCGCAGGTTCAGTTAGCAGAAGTTTTAAAAAACTCAGATTGACAAAATACACGTCCGTACCCGCACATCCTCTGTCCGAAACCGGACAAAATCAGGCAGGTTATTATTTTACAACTAATTGATAATCAAACTATAACTATTCCGGCACGAACTGTGGAGAAGAATAAGTTGAATTATTCTCAGCCTTATTGCTATGATCAAAAACTATCTTGTTCTCGCGCTCCGCAACCTCCGGAAAAACAAGTTTTTTTCCGCAGTAAACATTTTTGGCCTCTCCGTCGGACTGGCCTGTTGCATGCTGGTTGCCTTGTTTATTTACGAAGAAACCCACTACGACCAATACCACAACCGCGCCGGCGACTTGTACAAAGTCGGCACTACTTTTATAAACCTCCAGGGCGAAGGTGACGACAGAGAACGCGCCACGTACAACACGCCCTCGCCGCTGGCTGCGGCTATGAAGCAGGAATATGGAGAAGTGGAAAAAACCGCGCGTGTGCTGATAGTGTTCGAGCACGACAAAACCCTTATTCAATCGCTGGAAAACGGGGTGGTACAAAAAGCCTTGAACGAACCTGAAGGATTCTTCGCCGACTCCACGTATTTTGAACTGTTTCAGTACGACTTTCTGGAAGGCAATGCCGTCAAAGCGCTGAGCGAGCCACAAACGGTGGCGGTCTCCGATGAGGTTGCCCGCAAATTGTACGGCAACCAATCCGCTTTGGGGCGTATTATCCGTATCAGCAACGGCTGGTTCGAAGGCGGCGAAATGGATTTCCGCATCACCGGCGTGTTCCGCCTGCCGGATGCGCCTACCCACCTCGACGGGCATTTTTTCATGTCAATTTATTCAGGTGAAGTGGGTGAATACCTCAAAACGACTACCAACCTGGCGACCAATAACATGTTTGGCACCTACCTGTTATTGCGCCCCGGTTCCGACGGCAAGGCCCTGGAAGCCAAACTGCCCGCTTTTATTGACAAATACATGGCGAAAGACCTGAAAGAGCGCGGATATGGCAAAAAACAATTCCTGACGGCCGTTCCCGACATACACCTGTCGGGCGTCGGTAATATGCTGGGTCACAATCTGTCCGGCAGTAAAACCTACCTGTATCTGCTCGGCTCTATCGCCCTGTTTACCTTGCTCATCGCCTGCGTCAATTTTATGAACCTGTCTACCGCGCGTTCGGCGCGGCGGGCAGCCGAAGTAGGCGTACGCAAATCGGTGGGCGCAGGCAAAGGGCATCTGGTGCGGCAGTTCCTCGGAGAATCCATGCTGATCTCCATGATCTCCTTTGTGTTGGCACTGGCACTGGCCTGGGTAGCGCTGCCATTTTTTAATAAACTGGCAGAACAGCACCTGACGTTTTCAGTCTCCCAAAATGCCGGATTACTGGGCAGTTTTTTCGGCCTCGCACTCCTGACCGGCCTCGTGGCGGGTATTTATCCGGCGTTTTACCTGTCGTCTTTTAAACCGGTGGAGGTGCTGAAAGGGAAATTTTCCAACAGTCTGTCGGCCGCCTTTTTGCGCAAAGGCCTGGTCGTGTTCCAGTTTGTCATTTCTGCGGGTCTGATCCTGGCCTCGCTGGTGATCAGTGAACAAATGAAGTTTTTGCAATCCACCGACCTGGGTTTTCAAAAAGACCAGCAGATCGTACTGCCGCTTTCCAGCAAAGCCGCCTCGGCTGCCTACATCTCGCTGAAAGCGGAACTGGGCAGGGACAGCCGGATCACATCTGTCGGAGCCTCACGATATTATCCGGGTATCATGAATGCAGCAGATTCGGGTTTCCGCCGCGAAGGACAATCAGTAGATGAATCGGTGGTGACGCGGCGCAACCGGGTGGATGTGGATTTCCTGAACACACTGGATTTTCGGCCGGTGGCAGGGCGTTTGTTTTCTCCGCAGTTCCCGACCGATACCGTTTTCAAACTGGTGATCAATGAGACGGGGGCCAGAAAATACGGTTTTGCATCGCCGCAGGAAGCCATCGGGCAAAAGATCATGTTCAACTGGAACAAGCAGGATTACCGCTACGATATCATCGGCGTGGTCAAGGATTTTCATTTTGAAAGCCTGCACGAACCCATCGAGGCGTTTGCATTCGAACTGAATCCTCAGCAGGATTACAATTACCTCATTGCGCACGCCAATGCCGGCACTGACCTGCCGGCCCTGTTGCATTCCATCGAAAATACATGGGCGCGCCTGGTGCCCGGCGAACCGCTGGAATACACGTTTCTGGACGAGGATTTTCAAAAAAACTATAAAACGGACCGGCAAATGGCCGGCCTGATCGGCAGTTTTACGGGCATCGCCATCCTGATCTCCTGCCTCGGACTGTTCGGCCTGGCGGCATTCGCCGCAGAGCGCCGGACGAAAGAAATTGGCATCCGCAAAGTGCTGGGCGCCAGTGTGGCGGGCATTACAGGTTTGCTGGCGACGGATTTTCTGAAACTGGTCGCCATCGCCATTCTCATCGCCTCGCCGCTGGCCTGGTGGGGACTGGATAAATGGTTGCAGGATTTTGAATACGGGATTAAAATGCAATGGTGGATGTTCGCGCTGGCGGGTTTGGTGGCGATAATGATTGCTTTTCTGACGGTTGCGGGACAAGCGATCAAAGCGGGACTGAGCAACCCGGTGAAGGCATTGCGGAGCGAGTAGCTTTTTTGTTATCGGTTATCGGTTATCGGTTATCAGGTTTCAGGCTGGAATGTGGTAAAATGCTCCATTCATTTCCTTAAACCGGATTTTTAAACTGATAAACATGAGTCATCCCGAATTTTTGAAGATTGGCAAAAATGACTTCGGAGAAGTCAAATGTTTGTAGATCAATTGATTCCACAAATGAAACGACCTCGGAGAGGTCGAACGTTCGCTATAATTTTGG
>JADLCC010000527.1 GCA_020847425.1 Saprospiraceae bacterium | reverse complement strand
TCTTTTAAAACAATAGTACTGGCAGGAATTGTTGCAGGCGCCATGGATATTCTGGCCGCAATTCTGGTGTACGCCATCATTAAGCAAGCCACGACACCTACGCTTATACTCCAATTCATCGCCAGTGGCGTTTTTGGAAAAGCGGCTTTTGCAGGCGGCGCAACAATGGCATTTTACGGACTTATATTCCACTTCCTCATCGCTTTTTCTTTTGCTGCCGTCTATGCGCTGGCTTTCCCGCATGTTGCTTTTTTGAGCAAACAAAAAGTGCCGGCCGGATTATTTTATGGAGTGCTGGTCTGGATCGTTATGAACCTGACCGTATTGCCGCTAGCCTTTCACAATATGCCCACTTTTCAATTAGAAGGAACCCTCATTGGCCTCATTATTTTAATGTTGTGTGTAGGACTGCCCATTTCTTTGATCATACATAAGCGCACAGTTTCCCGATAAACACCTGATTTTCAAAGTGCTGATCGCGCTGAATGTCGAAAACCGGGAAAAAGTGGATGAAATGGTGCGCAAAGCCGTCGAAGCAGGCGGTTCGATATACGCCGATGTTCAGGACCACGGCTGGATGTATCAGCACAGCTACGCCGACCTCGACGGGCACCAATGGGAACTGTTCTATATGGATGAGGGTGCGATTCCTCAATGAAATTGCTGAAGGGTTTATGGCAATAGACAGTGAATCGTGAGACGTGAATCGTGAGTCGTGAATCGTGAGTGGCATGCCGTTAGATGAAAGAACTCAACATACTTCTAACGGGATGCCACTCACGACTCACGACTCACGATTCACGTCTCACGACTCACGACTCACGATCAAACATATGCCCAACCCAGCAAAGCAGCCCAAAGGGATGCTCTTCTAATTCAGCCTTATCTCGTCCTCATTCCCGTCATAAAACCGGTAATCCATCAACTGGGAATCGGCTTGCGGCAGGATGCGTATCCATTTGCTGTATTTGAACCACCAGCGCACCTGCTGACTGATCAGACCTTTTTTCAGGAAGGCATCCAGGAAAGGGTGAACACGCAGGTGCAACGGCATTTTGGGCCGCGACTGCATGATGAATTCCAGGTCGCGTTCGATATCGTCGGTAAGCAGAATACTGGCGTTGATTTTGCCGGTACCGCCGCAGGTAGGGCACATTTCGGCGGTATCTACCACAACTTCCTGGCGGGCGCGTTCGCGGGTGATCTGCATCAGTCCGAATTTGGACAGTGGCAGAATCGTGTGTTGCGAACGGTCTTTGCGCATGAAGTCCTCCATCTTTTTCGCCAGGAGTTTTTTATGCTCCGGGTTTTTCATGTCGATGAAGTCGATCACAATCAGGCCGCCGATGTCGCGGAGCCGGATTTGCCGGGCGATTTCTTCCGCCGCTTCCAGGTTGACGCCGAAGATGGTCTGTTCGACGTCGTTGGTGCTGATTTTGTGGCCGCTGTTGACATCGACCACGTGCATGGCTTCCGTCTTTTCGATAATGACGTAGGCGCCGCTGTTCATCGTAGCCGTTTTACCGAAGGAGGCTTTGATCTGTTTGGTGACGCTAAAAGCATCGAACACCGGTTTGGAACTGTTGTGAAACTGCACAATACCTACCTGATCGGGGCTGATGTTTTGCATGTATGCCCGGATGTCGGTATACAGGTCTTTTTCATTGACGACGATGCGGCTGAAGCCATCGCTGAGCATGTCGCGCAGCACACTGGCCGGTTTGTCGAGTTCGCTGAGCAGTTTGGCGGGCGGCGTGGCCGTTTTCAGTTGCTTGTAAATGTCTTCCCACTGGCCCATGAGGCGCACCAGTTCTTCATGCAGTTCCTGTACTTTTTTGCCTTCCGCAGCGGTGCGGATGATCAAACCGAAATTTTTGGGTTTGATACTTTCGGCCAGGGTGTGCAGGCGTTTGCGTTCTTCACCGCTGGAAATCTTTTTGGAAACGGAAACGGTATCGGAGAAAGGCGACAATACCATATAACGGCCGGGGAGCGTGAGCTCGCAGGAAAGGCGCGGGCCTTTGGTGGAAATCGGTTCTTTTAAAATCTGGACAAGTACGGGCCAGCGCTTGTTGAGCACCTGGTCTACTTTTCCGGTTTTAACGATCTCGTCTTCGTACTTGAAATTGTCGAGTTTGTGCGTGTTGATACTGCCGTTCATTACTCCGTTGGTCCACTTCACCAGAGAGCGAAGTTTTGGGCCGAGGTCGGTGTAATGCAGGAAAGCGTCTTTTCGGTGCCCGATGTCGATGAATGCGGCGTTGAGGCCGGGCATCATTTTTCGGATTTTACCGATGAGGATATCGCCTACAGTAAAATTGTTGTTGGTCTTTTGGTGTTGGAGTTCTACGAGTTTGCCGTCCTCCAGGAGGGCAAGTTCAACGCCGGATTCAGTGGCGTTGATGATCAGTTCTTTATCCACAATGTAGATGATGGTTTGCAACAGGCAAAAGCAAACCACGGCGTAGAGGCAGTTGGAAAAAGGCAAAAGCCGCTCGACCGGCTACCGGGGTCGGTGCGGGCGACAAAAATCAGACCGTCGCAAGGGTGGATGTATAGTTAGGGTTTTGACATCCTCAAATTACCGGGCAGCAAGGGAGCATTTCGTTTTTGATTGGGTGAGCAAAAACGCAGCCTAATGGAGCTGACTTTGGGGTAAACACACATTTTGGGGTGGAATGCTTGCCTGTAATCGGGATGAGGGACGAAGTCCCTGAGAAACATACACAGAAAACTTTCCGGGAGCACAAGGCTTTTCCGGAAAGTTTTCGAACGACGGTTGCGTCTGGCGCTGACCCCGGCACGACGGCCCGTGGTATACGGTGCGAAGTGCCTGTGGTTCAGTTACTAACGCTTTTTCTTATGGCGATTCTTACGAAGGCGCTTCTTACGCTTGTGCGTGGCAATTTTATGACGTTTACGTTTTTTTCCGCAAGGCATATTGCTAACTAAGTTTGGGCCGGCTTTTCAGCAGGCAGGTTATGAGTTGATGAGTTACCGGGTGTTGCAAATACCCGTGAACTCTTGTGCTTTTATGGTATTCCCCGTTGCTTCATAGGCTTTCGCCAGCAAGCAGGGGGTATTCGGATTCTTTTTACTCAGCGACCAGGCTTTTTCCAGTCGCTCTATCGCGCGTTCCCACTGTCCTGTTTTAATCGCCAATCGCCCCAATGCATTATAAACAGCAGGATTATCAGGATGTTTGCTTTCCAGTTCCCGAAGCATCAAAACAGCGCGCATCGGGTTGTCTGGTGGTGGGTTTTCCGCGTACACCAACGCCAGGTTGACCTGGTGTTCGGGGTTGCCCGGGTTCAAAGAAGCGGCATTTTCAAACGATTTTACGGCGTGGGTAGCGCAGTAACTCCGGATGACCGGATCCTGAGACCCGACAAGACCGCTGTAAAAAGTAGCGCCTGCAACCGACCATGCCGTATCGGCACTTTCCAGTTCGGCTATTTGCTCTGCAACCCCTCCGGCTACCGGCAACTGACCGAGGCGATACCAAAGACCGGACAGGTTTTTTAGTCCGGCAATACGCGCTGCATCGGTACCAGCCTGCTCGATTTGCTTTTCCAGATCGGCCACTTGTGCCGCCTGTGCAGGTTCGAGGTGCTCTTTCGCATCGGCAGCCAGGGTTTCAAAACTGGTGCTTTCCGCTTGCAGGCTACGCGACTGCTCCGATATTTTTTGCTTGTCCGTTTTGGTATCAAAGCCCAAATACAACAGCAAAAACAAAGCCAGCGCAGCAAGTAGTACCGAGTAGTGTGTTTTATTCATCAGGAATGGAATAAGACGAGCCCGTTAAGGTCGCCTACGCCTGTTTAATCTTCTTTTTCTTCATCCGGCAAAGAAGTCACATGCTTCTTCACCTGCTCCGTAAACACCTTTGCAGGTTTGAATGACGGAATAAAATGCTCCGGAATATCAATTGATTTTCCTTTTTTGATGTTGCGACCTACTTTTTTGGCGCGCTTTTTAATGACGAAGCTGCCGAAGCCGCGAACGTATACATTTTCGCCACTAGTCATCGTGGATTTGATTTCTTTGAACAATTCCTCGAGGGTAACGAGCACGTCCACTTTGGCTACACCGGTTTTTTCGGAAATAGCGTTCACAAGGTCAGCCTTTCTCATGTTTTATTTCGTTGATTTTGAATGAATTATGAACGAAAGTCGGGTTTTTTGAAAAACGAGGTGCAAAGTTCTAACAATTTTCGGCCTTCACAAGCTTTTCCTGAAAAAAATAAGACCAATATTGCTTTGATAATCAAGCACTCCGGTATTCAGCGGCCCTTCTTCGTGAATTTTACTTTCCGGGCGGAAAACTCGCTCTAATTCAGCAGTTTACAAAAAAAATGACCGAAAATTTGCGAGTCGTTCCTCATATTATTTTCACCGGACGCTTCTTGTTTCAATATGGTACAGGTAACCGGGGTTTTCCTGTAAGTTTGCCCGCTCTTTCGGCACATACACATTTTTTATTCTCTAATCTTTTTGACTTTCTGGATTATGCTGCTTTCAATGACAGGCTATGGCCGCGCGAACGGAACTTTTGGTGATAAAACGATTTCGGTGGAGGTGCGCGCACTCAATTCTAAAATGACGGACATCAAACTCCGTTTCCCCGGCGACTATAAAGAGAAAGAGGTGGAACTGCGCAAAATGGTGACCGACCATGCGGAACGCGGTAAAATCGACCTGAACATCGACGTACAGAATGCCGACGGCGCCGCGCTGGTGAGCCTCAATGAAGCGCTTTTCCGCGGCTATCACCGGGAATTGAGCCGGCTTGCCAACGAACTGCACATCAACCAGGGCGAAATGCTGCAGGCTATCCTCCGCATCCCCAATGTAGTGGCTTCCGCTTCGGGCGAGGTGGATGAAGACGAGTGGCGGGTCATTTGCCAGGTCGTGACCCTGGCGCTGGATAATTTCAAAAAATTCCGCATCCTGGAAGGCTTGTCACAGGAGTCCGACCTGCGCCTGCGCATCACGAATATCACAACCATGCTCGATCAGGTGACGCCCTTCGAAAAAGAGCGCTTCGTCCGCATGCGCGAGCGGATCCGCAATAATGTGGAGGAAAATTTCGGCAAGGAAAACCTCGACAACAATCGTTTCGAACAGGAAGTCCTGTATTACCTGGAAAAAATGGACATGTCGGAAGAAAAAGTGCGCCTCAGCATGCATTGCAGCCACTTCCTCGAACACCTGGACAGCAAACAGGAATCCG
>JADLCC010000526.1 GCA_020847425.1 Saprospiraceae bacterium | reverse complement strand
ACGGCTATTCCTGCCGACCCGACATGAGGTGCCCTGCCTGTCCGATCCAGTCTTCCTGAACGATGCGGGAAGCCGGGATATCGAGGGCTTGTGCTACCGATTCGAGGTCGTTTTCGTTCCAGCGGCTGATTTGGGCGAAGGTAAAAATGCCCAGCTCCTGCAGGCGGCGTTCGGCAAAGGGAGAGATGCCGTTGATGATTTTGAGGTCATCGGCCTGGTCGGGCACATCCGATGCCTGGGAAGGGCCGCCGGCGTGTGCGCCGTGAGCGGGTGCGTAGCGGCGAGGGGCGATTTCTTCGGTATTTTGAAGGCGAAGGACTTCGGATTGCAGGTTTTCCAGTTCGATGCGTGCTTTTTCGAGTTGCAGACGGAGCTGGTTGCGTTCCATTTCGAGCATTTCGCCCGAGCGTTCGAATTGGCGCATTTGCATTTGCATGGCTGCAAAATCGCGGTGGAGGGTACGCCAGGCGTTGAGTTCTTCCTGGAGACGGATCAGTTCGCCGTTTACCTGACTGTTGCGCTGACGGAGGTTCATGGTTTGCTCTTCCAAAAAAACGATTTTTTCGGCGTAGTGGGCCGCCTGGGCTTCGGCTTTTTCAAGGCGCAGGGTGTTGGCCTGGTTGCGTGAAGCGAACACGGCTTTGTCGAGCTCGAACGCGGAGGCCTGCTGGCGCAACTGGCCGAGCTCGATGGCGGCTTTTTTCAAATCCACCTCCCGCATGTCGTGCTGGTGCTTGAGTTGCGTGTAAAGGTGTGCAAGAGCATTGCGGTCCTGTTCGCTTCGTTCCAGAGCCTGGGTTAGCGGACGTACCGAAATGATGTCACGCAGATGCCATCCCAGCAGGGTTCCGAGAACACCTGCTATGGACAAAAAAAGCGCGTACAGAAAAGGTTCTTGCAACAACTCTTGCATAAATCGAAGGAGAAAAGCTGTCAAAGATACTGTATTAATGCTCAAGATTGCAATAGTATCACTTCTTGCGCTGTTATTATGTTACATTTGTCGAAAGGACAGGTCTCAATGCGTTCTTATTTTTGCAAAAAACAAACAAATCAAGCTACAGGTTCATGTACTGTAACAATGGCGGGGGGATGGTTACAATTCTGGAAATGGTGCGGCCCCCGCGCTGTGGACTTGTTTTGCAAAAATTATTAACCGGCAGTTTTTTTTGGTTTTTTGTGGTTTTGATAGGGTTTCCATCCACACCACTGGCCGCACAAACCGAGACGATACCTGAAACGATATTCGTCACCCTGGTTCGTATAGACTCCATCAACATCGATGGTAACCGCCGCACCAGGTCGTCGTACATACTTCGTGAACTCGATTTCCGTGTTGGGGATCTGATTCCAGTTGACACTTTGGCTGAACGGCTTGAGTTCAACCGCGTGCGCCTGCTTAATATGGGACTTTTTACACGGGTCGACATGGAAATGGTGTTTCCGGATCCCGACTCTACCCGCCTTCATCTGCGTTTTTCCGTGTATGAAAACCTGTTTATCATACCTGTTCCAGTTTTTGAACTCGCCGACCGAAACTTCAACGTGTGGTGGAAAGAGTTCGACCACTCGTTTCAGAGGGTCAATTACGGACTGGATTTGAGCCACCTCAATTTTACCGGTCAGGCCGATGTGCTGAAGATGGCTGCTGTGTTCGGCTATTCCAACAAATACAGCATTTCTTACAAAATACCCTACATCAACCGCAAACAAACCATCGGTTTTCAGACTTCGTTGTCCTACTCCCGATCGCGGGAAGTCGCTTTCGATACGGAAGGCAACAAGTTGCTGTTTGAGGTGGATCCGGACAACTGGCAAATTACCAGATGGTATGCCAACGCAGGCATTGCCTGGCGCCCTGAGTTTTTCAGCAGGCATACCCTTGTGGCGGAATACCATCTCAACCGGGTATCCGAAACCATCGCTACCGACCTCAATCCCGACTTTTTTCTCAACGGACAAACACAGCAACGGCACGTCAGTTTGATCTACAACCTGGTGATCGATTACCGCGACATTCACCCCTACCCGCTGTCGGGTTACCGATGGGTATTTGAAATACGTGGTAACGGACTTTTGCCAAGCGACGATCTCAGGTTGTTTCGTTTTTACGCCGAATACAACAAGTATTTTTCTTTTACCAAACGCCTGAGCCTTGAAACCATTTTTAAGGCACGAACCTCTTTGCCACGCCGCCAGCCACCTTATTTCAACAACCAGGCCCTTGGTTACGGCGGCAACTTTGTGCGTGGTTACGAATATTTTGTAGCCGACGGCCTCGATTTTGGATTGGTCAAAACATCCTTTCACATTGAATTGCTCAACCAAGCTTTTGACCTTTCACGTTTGGTGCCTTTCCGTTCGTTCAGACTTTTACCCGTTAAAGTGTACCTTTCGCTCAACAACGACCTGGGATACGCTCAGGATGCCTGGTATGGTGCAAACAATCCACTTTCCAACAGGATCATGTACGGGTACGGCGTCGGGCTCGATATTGTAGCGTTTTACAACAAAACGGCCCGTTTCGAATACAGTTGGAACGACCTGGGACAAGGTGGGTTTTACCTCAACATCAACACCGGTTTTTGATGCGCGATTTGTACGACCGTTTTTGTGCGGCGCCGCCTGCCGACTTCCCACTTTTCATGCAGCCGTGGTACCGCGATGCTGTGTGTACAGGAGGCCGTTGGGATGCAGCTGTTGTTGAAAAAGACGGACATGTCATCGCCGTGTGGCCTTATTTTTTGAAAAAAAAGGCGGGTATGACCTACGTCGCCATGCCACCCCTGGCACGGATGATGGGCCCTTACCTGCTGCCCGAATACCGCAATCCGCGCCACGAACCCCGGCTGCTTGAGGCATTGCTCGATCAATTACCACAATTGTCGGCATTCGAACAGGATTTGAACTACACTGCTACCAACTGGTTGCCCATGTATTGGAGGGGATTCCGCCAAACCACGCGGTATACGTACCAGATCGACCTGAGCGATATGGATCGGGTGTGGAAGTCGGTCGGAGCGGATTACAGGAATCAAAAAATCCCGCGTGCGTTGGAAAGGGTAAAAGTGCGGTATGATGTTACACCCGCCGATTTTTTACGCGTGCACAACCTTAGTTTTTCCCGCCAAAGTCTGGAGGCGCCCATTTCCGAAACTTTTTTTTCTAACCTCGATGGCGTACTTGCCGGCCACAACGCACGCCTGATGCTGGGCGCCGCCGATTTGGAAACCGGCGCTTTGCATTCGGTGGCCTACCTGGTTTGGGACAAGCAGCGGGCATACTACCTGCTTGCCGGCGACGACCCCGGCTTGCGACAATCCGGCGCGGGCATCCTGCTCATGTGGGAGGCGATACGTTACACCGCCGAAGTGCTGAAATTGCCTTTGTTCGATTTTGCAGGAAGTATGATCAAACCCATCGAACGTGTGCGCCGGCAGTTCGGGGCGCAGCAACAGCCGTATTTCAGGGTTTGGAAGGCGTGGAATTGGGTTTGGAAGGTGCGGTGGATGGGGAAGTGAATGGGGAATGCGGAATGGGGAATGCAGTTTGAATGACGAGATACGAAATTTGAAATTTGAAATTAGAATTTTGGAAGCGCCTGGCCATCTCGCGTTGGGTAGGTAGGGGCGCCCCTTGCGGGTGCCCTTGTGAGATGCCAGGATCGATAAAGGGAATAGTGAATGCCCTCAGCAGTTTGAATGACGGGATACGAAATTTGAAATTTGAAATT
>JADLCC010000525.1 GCA_020847425.1 Saprospiraceae bacterium | reverse complement strand
CGCGGGCAATGACATAGCCGACTTCATATTCGCCGGTAGCAGGGTTGTAATCCACATGCCGGGCGACAGCATAACCTGCAAAAGCGCCGCTTGCTTTCCATTCCAGTGCAAAAACGCCTAGTTCTGGATTCTCCTCGTTGTATTTCATCCAGTCGGCCATACGTCCGCTCACAATTTCAGGATCATCCACAGCGGGCCGGATATGGCGCATGATTTCTGGGTCCGACTGCATGCGAAAAACATCGGGGAAATCAGATTCCAAAATTGGTCGGATGCGCACGCGGGTGGTTTCTATCATATTTTGGATAAAAGTTGTAGTGGGTGAACCTGTTTTTTTTACCACATAGATACATAGATTTTACACATAGAGCACATAATGTATATCACGGTTTTCTATGTGACCTATGTGTAAAACCTATGTATCTATGTGGTAAAAAAAACTGCTATGGTAAAAACATTTTGCCAAGTTCACTTCGTGCGTACCTTTACAGCAGACAAAAAACGAAGTATTTTTTTGCCATGGCAAAATCAAAGGCACAACACCGAAATCCTACACCCCCCGTCAAGCAAATTCCCCGCAAACCAGTTGCAGCAGTCGTCCCGCCACCTGACTGGCATGCTGTGGCCGATCGCTACGCCAAACCTGCCCTTCTTGCGTTGCTTGTTATCGGCTTTATCCTGAGAATAATTAACCTGGATGAACTTTCCCTGTGGATCGACGAGTTTGTACACGTCCTCCGCGCGAGGGATTTTAATGCCGGAACAGGCCCCTTGCTGACCGATGATAACAATGGAATTCTGCTTACGGTAGTATTGTTGCCGTTCTTTAAACTGTTTGGCGCGACGGCCTTCTGGGCGCGGTTTCCGAGCGTTTTATTCGGCGTGGGCGCCATTTACCTGATGTACCGCCTCGGCGAGCGCCTGTTCAATCGGTATGTTGGCCTGGTGGCCGCTTTTGCCGGCACTTTTTCCCTTTACCTGATATTCTGGTCGCGTGTGGGTCGCAACTATTCCATTTTTGTTTTTTTCTTTTTGCTGCTCGGCCTCGTTTTTTTGAAGGCATTTGAAAACAAAAGTGACCCCGAGGGGGCTAATTTCTGGCAAAAAAACGGTATTTCCCTGAAATACTCCTTGTTGCTGATTCCTGCGCTGGCGGCGTCGCTGCTGTCGCATCAACTGACATTTTTCTTTGCATTTTCGGTGGGCAGCTACGCCCTCATCATTGCTATCACAAAAATCATTCGCAAGGAGGAAGACCGTTTCCGGAATAAATATTTCTGGCTGGGTATCTCATCGCTGCCGTTGCTGCTGTTGATCCTTCCGGGCGCCAACGACATCCTGCGCGGACCGCTTTCCGCCCTGTTGTCGAAACAGCAGATCGACTGGATTCTGCCGCAATCGGCACGATTGTCCGAATTGTGGGCCAAGCAGCCCTGGGAAGCCTTCGGCATTTACCACGGGGTGTTGCGTTACGACCCGACCCTGTTGTATTTCCCGGCTGTTGCAGGTTTGTTACTGGCTTTCAGGCTGCGGTTCCATTCGGCGGCCTGGATCATGGGTAGTGTACTGACGCCGTTCCTGCTGATGAGTTTTTTGTTTCGGGAACCTGGTTTGCCGCGCTATTTCGTTTTCGTGTTTCCCTGGTTTTTGATCAGCGCGGCCGCCTTTTTTTACTGGTTTTTTAAGTATATGAATGGAAAACTGGTTCAGGCTTCCTCTAATACTTCCAGGTATGCAGTGCTGGTATTTCCTTTCCTTTTTGTGCTGGCGAGTGTGCGCTGGTCTGAGATGAAACGCTTTTTGCTGGCCGAACAAAAAGAAGGACACGTGGTGAATGAAAACATTGCCGAATACAACTTCACCAACTGGAAAAATGCCTGTGACTTTGTAAATAAACAACGACAGCCGGGCGATGTTATCCTGTCTACTGTGACGACCGCGGCTTCTTACTACCTGAATGAAGAAAATGTGTTGTGGTTCAGGCAGCGGCAATACGACACTAAATTGAAAAGATACGTTTCCAATCCGCCTGAGCCCCAGCAAAAGTACAGCGCCGCTACCTATGAAGACCTGCGCCGGACGGTTGCCAGCGCCCCGCGCGGCTGGCTGCTGGCCGATTATTACTTTGATAATGTATTTATCGACGACGATGCCCGGATGTTTGTTTACAAAGTATTGCAGTACTACCCCGAAGCATCGCCCGATGGCAGTGTAAAAGTGTTCGGATGGGATAGTTCCAAACCACCGCCGCAACAGCAGAACCTGGTCGTTCAACTGGGGAAAGCCGCCGATAAAATCATTTCCGGTAATTACAACCTCGATATCCCGGCGCAGGTGTATAATGCTCCGGTCATAGAAATGCGCATGCGATATATGGGCGTCAACAGCAACCGGGAAGCGCTGGTTATTTTTAACGATGACAACGCAGTTTACCTGCCCGCCAACAAAGGGAAAGGCATTGAAGATCAAACAGTAGTGTTGCAGAAAAAATGGCTGCGACCGGGAAGTAATAAAATCCAGATTCTGTACGAAGAAGCTGTTCAAAGTGACCCTGATAAGGGTTTTACGGTGTTTTATCTTGGGTTTGCCGGGAAGTAAATAGAAGTGCACTTAAAATTAAAAAAATGACCTACGTTTCAGCCGAAGAGGCCCTGCAAATTGTCCAGTCCGGACAACGTGTTTTTATTCATGGAAGCGCTTGCACACCCATTTATATGTTGCATCAACTGGCCTTGCAGGCCCCGCGATTGCAGGATGTTGAGCTGGTTTTTATCAGCATGTACGGCGATATTGAAGTAGATAAACCACAGTACCGGTCCAATTTCAAAATCAATTCCCTGTTCGTTTCGGGCAGTATCCGCCAGGCGGTGAATGAAGGGCGGGCCGACTACGTGCCTGTTTTTCTGAGTGAAATACCGGAGTTGTTCAAACGCAAAATACTGCCGCTCGATGTGGCGATCGTTCAGGTTTCTCCTCCCGATGCCCACGGCTTTTGTTCTCTGGGCACTTCGGTCGATATCGCCCGATCAGCCGTCAATACCGCTGAGTATGTTATTGCACAGGTCAATCCGCAGGTACCGCGCACCCATGGCGACGGTATGATTCCGGTCAGCCGTTTTCACGCTATGGTGTGGCAGGAAACGCCGTTGCAGGAAGTGCGTTTCGATGAAAAAGTTGGTGAAGTAGAAATGCAGATCGGGCGGCTGGTTGCCGAACTGACCGAGGACCGAAGTACCCTGCAAATGGGCATCGGCTCCATTCCGGATGCAGTTTTGCGCTGCCTGGGCAACCACAAAGACCTCGGCGTACACACCGAAATGTTTTCCGACGGCCTGCTCGATTTAATCGAAAACGGCGTGGTCAATAACCGCTACAAAAAAATCCACCCGAACAAAACAGTAAGCGGATTCGCGCTGGGTACCCGGCGTTTGTACGATTTTGTGGATGATAACCCCGCGTTCGCATTCCTCGATATTGATTATGTCAACGAAGCATCCGTGATCAAACGCAACGACCGCGTGGTAGCGATCAACAGCGCCATCGAAGTGGACCTGACCGGACAAGTCTGTGCGGACTCCATCGGCACCTACCACTATTCGGGCGTGGGCGGTCAGATGGACTTTATGCGCGGCGCAGCCCTTTCCAAATACGGAAAACCGATCATTGCGCTTTCTTCCCGCACGCAAAAAGGTGTTTCGCGTATCGTTCCGCTGCTGAAACCCGGCGCCGGAGTCACCACCACCCGCGCCCATGCGCATTATGTGGTTACGGAATACGGTGTGGCATTTTTATGGGGAAAAAACCTGCGTCAACGCTCCCACGCACTCATCAATATTGCGCACCCCGACGACCGGGAAATACTGGAACGCGCCAGTTGGGAGCGGTTTAAGGTTTTTGAAGATTAGGAATCAATGCTTTAAATATCGTTGCCAGATTCAAACTCCTGTGGCCGGTCGCGGTAAAGCAGCGAACCAACCATCAGAATAAGACCGGTAGCCAGGATAACAAAAAACAGGATGCCCTCGTCAAAACCTGCCAGTTTGCGGAAATCGGGTATTTTGTAAAACAACAAGATCGTAATCAGCCCGCGGGGGATATAAAACAGTTCCGGTAACAAGTGGTAGTGGTGCAGTACCCGCAGGTAAATAAAACGCATGATCAGCAAGGCGCCTACGATGACCCCGCCGATCAGGAGTACTGTGTTGTTTTGAAAAAAGATGAGGTCGATATTGTACCCGAAAATCACAAAGAAAAAAGTGCGGATCAGGAAAGAGGATTCGCCCGTGATGCTTTTTAAAAAGCGGCCGGTGTCTTCTACCTTGTCCACTTTGAAAAAGCGCTGTAACGCAGGAATAGAAATGAGTCCCCAGTTGTTGACAACTATTCCGAACAATAAAATGGTAATGAGCGAAGGCAGGTGAAGCATTTTTCCTCCTACGTAAATCACGATAAGCACGGAGAACATCAGGAAAAAGCGCTCGTTGATACGACTTCTGACCAATAACAGCATAAGTCCGAAGCAAACGACCACGGAAATCAGTAATGCCAGCAACAGACTACCGCCAAACCAGCCCACTGACTGACCAGTTATGACTTCCCCGGTCGTAAAAAAGTTAAAAACCATGATACCGATGATGTCGGAAAAAGAGGCCTCGTAGATCAGAAACTCCTTTTTCTCATGACTCAGGTGGTGTACGCTCGGCAGCACAATAGCACTGCTGATAATACTCAAGGGGATAGCATAGACGAGGCAATTAACAATAGGCTGCCCCGGGTACCAGTAATGCAGGATACCGGAAATAGACGCTGCCGATAACACAAAAATAACCAGGGCTGAAAAAAAGGAATTGCGGATCAAGGGCAGACGGTCTCGGGTAATCTTTAAGTCGAGTCCGGCTTCCAATACAATCATTATCAGCCCGATCGTACCCAGAAACTCTACCAGCCCCGCAGGCACAGGTACTTGAATGCCGGCCCAATCAGACAACATTTTCAGCCCGATACCAAGGCCCAGCAACATCAAAACCGAAGGAATGCGGGTAATTCTGTTAAGTACGGTAAATAAATAGGAAATGATAACCAGTGCGCAAACACAAAACAGTATCTGGTAAGTAGTAATATGATCTAACATAGGCAGTAATTCCGGTAAATCGGGCTTTGAATCTGGTGAAGATGGATGTTTTTTGAAATTTTGGTGCAAGGTACCCCTAACATCTTGTATGAGCCAGTTTACAGTAGCATTTGAACAACCCTGCTGAAACCCGCAGGTCCGACTTCCGGTACTTTAACCAAACCCGGAATATCCATGTCGGCCCATTTTTTGCCGGGCTGCTGCACTAAAAAAGGTAAATCGACCGCCGATAACATCGAAGCGTCGTTGGCGCTGTCGCCACAGGCGGCCAGCAAGGGTTGAGCACTCAGGTGTTGGCTGAAATGATCCGCCAGCCAACGCACTGCACGCCCTTTATCCGTATTGGCTGACTGGACGCTGAAAAACCGGCCTCCCCGACTGATCGTCAGACCTTTTAGCGCCAGAAGCGGACGGATGAAAGCCTCCGTTTCCGGCGTCAATGGTGTGAGCAGTGTTTCTGTATAGGACCGGTCCCGGGCGTATTTCAGCGCATCGCCTGTAAGACCAGTGGCCTTGTTTAGTTCAAGATCGGTTGCTCCGGTAAAACCTTGAATACCCTGATAATGAGCCATTTCCCTGCGGATGTATGCTGCATCCACCTGTACGAGGGGGATCAAATCGTATGCGGTATCTGCGGACAACGCAGGTGTCGAAAAATAGCCCTTCGGTATGGCAACCGCACTGCCGTTTTCCACAATAAAAGGTTGAATAATACCCAGTTCGCGCTGTAAATGGATTTGTTCCGCAAATGTTTTGGAAGAGCAGAAAATCAGCGGTATCCCGCGTTGGGCCAGGCGCAGGATGGCTAACCGCGACTTTTCCGCCGAATAGCTGTGGTGGTCGATCAGTGTGCCATCGAGGTCGGTGAAAAGCAAAAGCGGCTGTTCCGGTGCGATAGGTAGAGATGGCATCATGCGGGAATAAAATTGCCATGCCGCTGCCAGTCGGTGGTGCGGGCTGCCGTTTTAAAATCGAGGTTCACAAGCGCCGGATACCTGCGGGGCAGCACAGGATCTGCATTTTTACCGATGATCTTGCCCGCCCGTAGTTCCTGCAGGATTTCTTTTTTTACATTTTCCGGGCAAATAGGCGAATGGAACATCACCCCCAGGGAGTATTCGATCATTTCTTTGATGTGATCATTCCCTTTATCTGCATCGTGTAAATGCGGATTGCGCGACTCCATCTGGTAAATATCGGTGCCGGATTTCATTACTTCGGGAAATGGGCTGGGTATGACGCCTCCAAACTTTTCGAGCAGGCTTACAAAATGATAAGTTTCAATAGAGAATCCCGCTGAATAATCGAGTCGGAGCGCCAAAGCCATGGAAAGAGCGTGTTCTCCGGCATTTCCGGTGCGCAGCAGTTCCGTCTCAAATCCGGTGTAATGGCTGAGCAACGAATTGAGGTATTGGTTGGTAATGCGCGATACGCGGCCGAATTTGGCGAAATACAGTTCGGAATCTACAATTTTGGGTTTGCTTTGCCACTGTATTCGCACCATGGAATAAGGTGAGCGGCTTTGCGAAAGTCCGGCGGAAAAAAGACGGGCATATTCAAATACGGCGCCAGGGAAGTAGTTGTCGGAATCGATAAAACCCACATATTTTTTTCCCGATAAATGTGCCAGGGTGATGCCCGCAAGCATGCCTTCCGCTTTGCCGTTGTGTACGAGCCCGTTTTCATCCAGCAGATGCGGGTAATTGCCATCCCGGAAGACTTTTGCCAGTTCCGGCGACCGCTGGTGCGCGATCACGTACCGTTTTTTGGCGTAACGGCAAAAGGTGTCCACCATTGCTTGCTCCATCCGATAACGGTCGACCGGTTCCCGTTGGCTATTGGACACAATAATGGGCAAACAATCATGCGGAATACCGCTTAGTATGCCTTCTAGCAGCCGCAGGCGTTCGTTTTTGACAGGTATTACGATCGCCATATCGCGTTCGATGTGGTAGATCTGTTCGCGGGAAATTTGTTGTATGATGTGAAAAGGGCTGGAGAATTCGGCATCCATCTCATAGCCGCCATCCATTTCAAATACCTTCTGGATATGATGAAAAGTGTTAGCGCCGAAGCGTTCGGTGTTGGCAGGAAGTTCAAGTCGCATTACTTTTTTTCGTTTTATTGTGAAGCAAGCCTCCAGTGGTGTGCCCCCGGAGGCTGAAAAAAGTAACAGGGGAAACAATAGGATTGTTGTACACGAGGCCAATATCAGCTCTCGTGCCGGGTGTCTGAGGCGCCGAATTCCTTGTGGTAGATCCGGAAAAGCAGGATGAGCATGGAAATCAGAATGGGGCCGAAAATGAAACCAATAAAACCGAAGAGTTTCAGTCCGAGGATCACACCGAACAGGGTGATGAGCGGATGGGTGTGCCCGATTTTTTTCAGCACCCACATCCGGGCAATGTTGTCGACCGAGCCGAGGATAATCACTCCATACAGGAAAATGAGTAATGCTTTCCCTTCTTCGCCATTGGCCAGTAAAATCAGCGAAAGGGGGATATAGGCCAGCATCACACCCAAAACGGGCATCATGCCCGACACAAAAGTGATGGCAAACCACAACCAGGGATTGTCCACTCCTGCCAGCCAGTACATCAGCAATCCCGTAAATCCCTGTACCACACCCATCAGCGGAATGCCGAGGGCGTTCGACCAGACCATTTCATGCAGGTGTTTTTGCACGTACTGGACGTTCTCATCGCGCAGGGGCAGACTACTCAAAAATGCCTGTTCCATCTCCTTGCCTTCGGCCAGCATAAACCAAAGGATAAAATAAGTGGCAATTGCAATGCCCAGACCATTGAAGGTGGCGCTCAGAAAACCCTGCGCACTCCGCACACCCCAGTCGGTCAGGCTTTTGGTGTTGTCGGGAGTCAGCAATTCTACGCCGTACTTGGTTTCCAGCGTTTGAATAATGTGTTCTGCGTTTTGCAGCAGGTTGTCCGAATTGCTTAAAAGAGCCACTACGTGCTCTTCGAGCATGCCGAATAACCAGAACATGGGCAGCAGCAGTACAATAAAGGAAACGACCATAAGCAGCGCAATGGCGGCCTTTTTATTCCATTTCCAGCGCTCGGTGAGCAAAAAAAGCGGTTTTCGGAGCAGGATATACAAAGTATAAGCCCCCAAAACCGCCGGAAGGAAAAATAGTAAATTCCAGAAAAGCACCCCAAATAATGCAGCAATCAGCAACAGTAATAAGATCTGTCGGACCTGTGAACCGGGGATTTGTTTCATACGTGTGTCGTGTGTGGTGTTTCGTGTTTGGGGCGGTAATTTTGGGCTAAGGTACCCAACTTATGCCAAACGTTACTACCCCAAACACGAAACACCATACACGACACACGACATTCATTTCACCGCAATCTGTTTCGTCATTTTAGCCACTTCTTCCACTTTATGTTTGGGGATGACAGTTTTCAGCAGTCCGTGAGCAGAAATGTCGTTCTCTTTTATGTTTTCTGATCACTACAAATTTTGGGTATAAAACCAGCAGATAGAAATGACTTTTGCTATTCTTGCAGGTGATTTGCCTCATACCGGCCTTCCAACCTGACAATGAAAAACCGATTTATCTCTATTCTTATGTTCCTTGCGCTGCTGTGGCCGGCAGTGAACAGCGCTTGTTTCGGGCAGTCGCTTAAGCCTTTCAAGTTTCAATCGTTTACGACCAAAAACGGGCTGCCTGGCTCGGAAGTAAATGGTTTTTCGGAAGATGGGAATGGTTTTCTTTGGGTAGCGGCTTATGATGGCATTTGCCGTTTCGATGGATTCGAGTTCAAATCCTATCGTTTACCAGTTGTAGATACGAGCAAAATTTCGTCAAACAACGTGGTTATTCAGGTGCAATGTGTACAACAGGAGGTGTGGTGCCTGAATCGATACGGCTATTTTTTTAGGCTGGATCGGTCACTGGATGCGTTTGTGTATATGCATCTGTCGATCGACATATCTTTGAATAAAAAAATAGATTATACAGCATTCAACTTTGTGTCTGACGCCAAACGCAACTGCTTATGGGTGAAACATTCAAAAGGGATTTTTAAATACGATCTGTCTACAGGAGGAAAAGAGAATATTGTAGATTTTAAAAAGACCAACATTGGTGCACTTTTAATGGATTCCAGTGGGCGACTGTGGTATTCGACCCGAAATGGAGAACGACGTTATAACCCGGAAACAGGTGAAAATACCGTATTTTTTGAAAAGATGGAGATTACGACCCATTGCCAGTCAGGCTCAAAAATATGGTGCATGGGTAGATTTGATTCCCTCTATTCTATTGACATTTATACCGGGCAGACAAACACTGTAACGACAGATGCCCGGCATTTTTTCAAAACCTTAAGAGCGGAGTTTTTTCAGGATCTTATTCAGGCGCCTGCTATTACGGGAGATAGTGTATTATTGGTTGCAACATGTTGCGATGGCCTCGTGTCTGTCAATGTGAATACTGGAAAGTTTTTCAATCAAATAAATGTGGAAACACACGAGGCTGACGGGTTTGTGCATGACTGGATTAATCAATTATTTATTTCTCGGGATAAGTGCCTTTGGCTGGCCACTCAAAAAGGTATTGTAAAAATGGATGTCCGGCAGCCTTCTTTTTTTACCAGAAAAATTCCGGAATTTAAAAAACTGCAAGTTTTTCGTATCAGACAAGTGCAAAGCAATCCAAAAAACCAGGATGAAAAATGGGTGGCTACTACTTACGGACTTTTTCTGGTTAATATCCGCACGAATACCATTGTCAAAAAATTCTTAAAGCCCAAAGACGACATCGTAAATACTGCGCAGTGGTCAAAGACCAATTGTATGCAACTGGATAAAGAAGGTAACCTCTGGGTAGGTACCAATGCCGGATTAGTGAAGATTAATCCTTCCCACCAACTGAAAAAATTTGTACCTGCTATCGTTGGAGACAACAACATCAGCGATTTCATTCCCCTTGAAGAGCAGGCTTTTTGGATAACGAACAACAGCGAAGCGGGCCTGTACCGGCCGGAGCGTGGTCAATATTTTCCCATACGATTACCTAAAGATATTGATGGCAGTCTTCCTCAAGTGCATCAATTAAACCGGGGACAGGATAATTCCGTACTGCTTTCTTGTAAAAATGCACTTTGGCGGGTTAGACAATCTGATTTTGACGAGGCATGCAGGTGTTTCCCTCATCCTGAAAGAATAGAGAAGATTATACTACCAAGCGAGGTGATTGAAAATGATACAGCGATCTGGGGAATAACGGGCATTGGCCTGGTTGAATTCCACAAACAAAAAGGAACCAATCGAATTTTCGGCGAAAAAGAAGGTCTGAGCAACTTGCGCGTGCGCTCCATGCTGGAAAGCCCTGGCGGACAGTTCTGGATGAATTCAGATAACGGACTATTTGTTTTTCATCCCAAATACGGCCGGTTCAAAAAGTATACTGAAGGAGACGGGCTTGCCGATAATTTAATACCGGGAATCCTAAGCCAGGACAATGAAAGTTTTTATGCCGGTTTTAGTTATGTTTTTACCTCTTTTGTCCCCAACGCGAGTTTAGTGGAAACGAACGTAAAGCCTTGTATTACAGGCGTTTTTGCACTGGAAAAACGATTGCCCGTCGATCTCTCCGCTGCGGAAACACCTGCTATAAAGGTCGACCACGCGCAAAACATCCTTCGTTTCGAATTCACCTGCCCCGATTTTTACCAATCCGATAAAATTACGTTTCAATTCCAACTGGAAGGTTTTGATAATGTGCGCAGGAATGCCGGTACCGGCCGCTCAGCGGTGTACACCAACCTGGACGGCGGCAACTACCGGTTTTTGGTGTGGGCCACCAATGCCGATGGTTTTCAATGCGTCCAGCCTGCTGTTGTGCTACTGCGGGTAGTGCCGCCGTTTTACCGAACCTGGTGGTTTTACGGGCTTTGCCTGCTCTCGGTCGGCTTTGTTTTTTACGTCATTTTCCGTTACCGCGAAATCCAGCGCCTGCGCCGGGAACAACTCCGGCTGCGCATTGCCCGCGACCTGCACGACGAAGTGGGCAGCACCCTTAGCAGTATCAGCATCCTGTCCGATTCGGCCTTGCGCGGCGTTCAGAAAGACCTCGATGCGGCCCGTTTCGGCAACATCGGCGAAAAAGCCCGCACCGCGCTCGACAGCATCAGTGACATCGTGTGGTCGGTGAACCCTGAAAACGATTCCATGGAAAAAACGCTTTCTCGAATGAGCGCTTATGCCTCCGAAATGCTGGAAAATATGGGAACTGAACTACGCTTTGAAGTCGGCGAAGGGATTGAATCCCTGATGCTACCCATGGAAAAGCGCAAGGATTTTTACCTGATTTTTAAAGAAGCGATTCATAATTGCGCGAAGTATGCGCAGGCGAAACAGGTAGTGGTGGCGATAAAGAAAGAAGGCAATACGTTGATCATGAGCATAAAAGACGATGGCGTAGGATTTGAAATGGAACAGAAGTTGGCTAATCTGGGCGGCAATGGCCTGCGGAATATGGAAAGTCGGGCAGCAGCGATCGGCGGAGAATTAGAGATAAGTAGCAGCCCGGGAAAAGGAACTCTAGTTCGGCTTTACATGAATATCATATAGCGTTTTTGAGTAAACAAAGTAAAACTAAATCCTGTCCCCCTTTTATGGGATTGCCAGGGCCCTCGAAAGTGTCCACCTTTGTACTTATTATTTGTTTAAAGAAAAACCATGGCCATCCGCACCCTGCTCTACGAAGACAACACCGACCTGCGCGGTGCACTGGCCGCGCTCATCGGCGGCACGGAGGGATTTGAACTCACCGGTGCGTTCGATAACTGCATGGGTGTAGTGGAACAAGTAGCGGCCCTGCACCCGGACGTAGTGTTGATGGATATCGATATGCCTGGAATGAGTGGTATCGAAGGCGTAGCGCGGCTGAAAAAAGCACATCCGAAGGTGGAAGCGCTGATGCTTACAGTGTTCGACGACGACGACCGGGTATTCCAGGCGGTTTGCGCCGGAGCAAGCGGTTATTTGCTCAAAAAAACACCACCCTCCCGTATCCTGGAAGCGTTGCGGGAAGTGACCGAAGGCGGCGCGCCTATGTCGCCCGTCATTGCCCGGAAAGTGCTGCAACTTTTCCCCGGCAAACCCGCCGAGCGGGATGTAGACCTGGACAAACTCACCACCCGCGAAATGGAAGTGCTGCGGACCTTGTCGCGCGGCTTCAGTTACAAAATGGTGGCTGCCGAGTTGAATATCGGCATAGAAACGGTACGCACTTATGTCAAAAGGATTTATGAAAAACTACAGGTGCACTCGGTGAGCGAGGCGATTGCGAAGGCGTTTTTGAAAGAGAAGTGACTATGAGTTCGAAGTCATCAGTCCGAAGTTCGAAGTCGTTTTCGCCCTAAGGCGTTTTGAAAGAGAAGTGGATCATAGATCATAAATAGTTAAAACCGTTTTCAGGTAACTTAATTTTTTCGCTCATCGAACACTAAGTTATCATTCATCCGCTTTTGCGCTAAAATTCACGCATTCTAGGCTGGTAGAAACCCAATGAACACCAGGGGAAGGGCTAATGCTCTTTTGCCTACAGGTCTTGTATTGGATTTGCCGACCCCCAAAAAACCACAGAAGTACACTAAAAACACTCTTAAAACAAGCATCATGAAAACGTCGATCCTTTTCCTGTTTCTTCTTTTCACTAACTTTTACTTGCAGGCCCAATGCACCTATTCAAGCATTTAATGCAGGCAAAAACCAGATGTAGGCCGGTAGTAGGGTGACATGATCTCCTGCTAATTGGCTAGATGTGACTGCCTGGCTCGGAAAAACCATCCTGCAAAACATCGAAAATACCACTGAAATCATTGCCACAACAAAATATCTCTCCATGAAAAAATGCTTTTTGACCACGGCAATCCTGGTCGGATTTATCATCACTGCCTTCGCCCAAACCAAAACAATCCAGATCCGCCTGAATGGCATTTTTATGGGCGAATGCGGCAATAACAACAACCATTGCTACCACGAACCTGTAGCCGGAATAGTACAATTGTACCTGGCTTCTATTTCCCCCACCAATGTTGTAATGATACCCCCTGTCCAACAACCCCAGAATCCGGTTATTTGGGAAAGCCCCGATTATCAATTAGTCTGCTCCAATATAAATGTCTGGTACGCAGGGACACAAGGCACGTCCGTAGGAGCGGAGGATAGATACACCACCCAGACCCCGGCGCCGATTGCTAATAACATATGGAAGACCTTTTATTTCCAGGTATCGGAGCAGGACTGGCAAAACAACAAATACCAGATGCGGCTGAAACTCCGGCTCGGCAACAAGCACCAGGACAATCCCTTTGCATCCACAGGCCAGCACTGGACGGATGACGAGTTCCCCACCCTCGATTTCAGCAGATCTCAGTACAGGCAGGGGTATTCGGAACTGAGAAACTTCGGCCCCTTCGAAACATACTCCGATCGTTGCCACGAATACTGGGTGCAGTTTCAGGTTGATGTGTATTGATCAGGCGGAGGGGATTTAAAAGCGATTCGTGTAAGCGCTTTGACCGATGGCAGCGGCTCGAGTGGCGTCAATATTTACAATAGCCGCAACGATCCTGACCACCGCAACTTTGTAGATCGGTTTACCGGGGATGTACGCACTGTTACACTACTCAAACAGTAAGAACGATTTATGTGAAACGCCGTTAAAAACACTTCTAAGTAGTCAACTCTTCAAACCATCCAATCTCACTCAAACAACCTTTGAAATGAAAAAACTCTTTTTGACCATCACACTCCTGGCCGGTCTGACCGTCGCAGCCACCGCCCAAACCAAAACAATCCATGTCCGCCTGAACGGTATCTTTATGAACGAATGCGGCAATACGACCAACCATTGTGCCCACGAACCTGTGTGGGGATCTGTGCAGGCCTTTATAGCAGCCAACACGCCTACTGGAGTAGTGATGGTGCCTCGTACCCAGCAACTTCAGGAGTATATCATCTGGAAAAATTCGGGTTATGATCTCGTGTGCTACAATATACATACCCGGATGCTCGAACAAGGGAACCCTAATATGCCCAGGACGCCGATCGCTAATAATATCTGGCAGTCTTTTTATTACCAGATCTCTCAACAAGAATGGCTCAGCAACACGTATCAGCTGCGTTTAAAACTTAGCCTTGGCAACAGGCACCAGGACAATCCCTTTGCATCCGTAGGCGAACACTGGACGGACGACGTGTTCCCCACCCTCGATTTCAGGAGTTCCGGTAATGGGTCGGGATATTCGGAACTGAGAACCTTTGGCCCTTTCAAAACATACTCCGATCGTTGCCACGAATACTGGGTGCAGTTTCAGGTTGATGTGTATTGATGTATTCCTGTTCACAGGAATAATAAATCAGACATTATACCAACTGACCATTACTCATTAACCATTTGAATTCCAATGATCCTGTACTCTCATTTTTACGATTTTATTGCCAAACTGATTCTGGTAGCATTACTGGTGGCGTGTCTTTTTATCATCCGGCCCGAATACTGGGAAAACCTGATGGTTGCTCAATGGGGCCTGCAACCCGGAATGGCAAAGTTCCTGATGATAGCGCTTGTCTGCATGCTTGTCGTGCCTTTGGCATGGTTGGTTTACCTGCCCTGGTTGTCGCCGGCAGCAGCCTGGTGTTACCTGCGTTTTTCCCTGAAAACACCGGTTTCCTGGGAAGATGCCAGGCAGCTAGAGTCTTTGTTTCGCCCCACGTTGAAAAGAATACACTGGTTTCCAATGACAGAACTAAAAAACCTGCGTCCGGAGGAACGAAAACCTGAATTGCTTCGTTTTTTTGATCAAATTAAAACAACACCCAACCAATGAAAAAGCAATGCCTCGCAGCATGTTTTGCTGCATTTTTTTCGTGTGCCCTATCCGCACAAGATATTCCTTCGAGCATCGATACCTCTGTCTATGCTCCGGTACAAGCGGAACCACTTTCCACAAATTCTTTACTTAATAAACCATTGCCTGAAGGTGCCACTCTACCTTCCTTTCTCGGAGGAGACCAAGGCTTGATGCGGTTTTTAGGCAGCAATATTAATTACCCGAATCAAGCCGTCAAAAACAATATTCAGGGTGTCGTTGCACTCTCCTTTGTAGTGGAAAGAGACGGCTCCATTACGAACGTCGTCGTCCTGCGCGACATTGGCGGCGGTTGCGCGGAGGAATCGGTGCGTGTGGTAAAAGCGATGCCCAGGTGGTTGCCCGGGATGGTTGAAGGTGTTGCCGTAAGAGTTGGTTATACGCTTCCGGTGCGTTTCAAACTGGATGAACCGGAAAACACGAAGAAAAGGAAGTTGTCGCAGCGAGACAGATTTTTCGAGAATTAAACACGAAAAAAAACATGCGCCTCTACTCATACCAACACTCCTCTGTGCCTTACATTAAACCGGAATGGCTGGTAGCCTATAAGATTTTGCCTACAAAACAAATGTTGGAGGAAAATGCAGAATTATTAAAATCCTTATCCTTTCCATACGAAATCACCTTATGAAAACCCTAACCTGTTTTTTGGCACTCTTGTCCGCGCTGACCGCCATCCGTTGCGCGGGCGTGCCGCCCAATTCTGTTAAATTGAGTTCTAAATGGGACCAATCTAACAACCGCCAGGTCAAGTCGATCGCTATCAAGTCCAATTCGTACAGCGAAAAAGATGAAGCGATGTACCAGGACGTAGTAAATGGTTTCAAAAAAAGCCTGCAGCAAAAAGGATTGACAGCAAGAGAGGATCTTGCGGAAGTCGCCCCGGATAGTATATACCTCGATGCTTTGCTGGTATTGGACAAATCGTATCAGGATGTTTTACAAGGGCCCGGAATTCCGGTAGGCGGAGGGATCATGCAAACTTCCACGCCGTGCCTACGCCTCCTTATCCATCTGGTCAATCCGGCCAACCAGCGCGATATCTGGCTCGGCGAAGTATTGTTTGTGCCTTACGATGCCAAATATGTCGGCCATAAAGTGGTGCAGCAATGGACGGCGGCGGGTTTGCTGTCCACCGGTAGCGTAAAATGAGCCATGTTTTTCCGCTCTGCATCTCCGCCCTTTTTGCCTGCCTCGGCACCTTCTTCGCCTACCATGGCTTCAAGGAATTGCTCCGGTGCATCCTGATGTTCCGGGCAGGCTTGCGTACCGAAGGCACAGTAACGGATATTAAAACCGAACTCAGAACCAGAAAAGGCAGAACCTGGATACAATACACGGCTGTTATTTCTTTTGAGACCTGCTACCATCAAAAACGGAAGGTGGAGTATGCGGATGCCTTCACGAATAAACAACGCAGTATCGGCGACAAAGTGCACATCTGGTACCACGAAACAGACCCTGAAGCCTTCACACTGGGTGGCTGGTTTTTTTTCAGGGACATGCTGTCGTTCCTGATCCCTGCCCTGTGTTTTGGCTTGCCAGGCTGGACCTTGTTCGTTCATTTGATCAAAGGAATAATATTTTAAACCCAAAAGTAACTGCCCCTGTGTTAACCAGTTGCGCCGAAAATTAAGGTATAAAATGCTTCCCAATAAACCCCAAACTGCGCTGCTCTCCCGCGACAACTTCCGAAACGGCGTCTTCGAAAGGGATCGCTTCCGGTGTATAGTGTGCGGGCTTCCTGCCGTGGATGCCCACCACATCATTGAAAGACGCCTTTTTAAAGCCGAACACGAAAAGGGCGGTTATTTTTTGGACAACGGCGCTTCGCTTTGTGAAAAACACCATATCGAAGCGGAACTGACAACCATTTCCTGCCAAACGCTCCGGGATTTCATTGGAATGGATTCCATCAGACTTCCGGCGCATTTCTGGCCCGACCTGGCATACGATAAATGGGGGAATGTGATCACTCCGGAAGGCCGCCTCAAAGGAGAATTGTATTACGAAATGTCGGTGCAAACCATCCTGAAAACCATCCATTTCCTGCCTTTTATCATCCATCCTCCAATCCATCATTTGCCCTGGAGCCCTGTACATGCCGGAGCGCCTGTCCTGGAAAGTGATACCTGTTTTGAAGCGCAGGAAGTGGTGGTAATGCTACAAAGAGGCGGCCAGCCGTTTTCAGGATACCACAACTGCTGTCATGGACGAAGGCCGGAAGATCAACTGCCGGCCTACCTGCAAAAGTCTTTACTGCACAAACTGGCAGTACTCGATGCCGGAATGCATATTTGCGGCAACTTTTCGGCCGATCAGGTATTCCTGACTTCCGTTTGGGTGGAAAATGAATGCCTGGATTGGGAAGCCACAAAAGAACTGTCGGCTTTGCTGGAAATACCGTTCCCGGCAATAATGTTTGAGGGAGTTTATGATAAAGATTTGATTATCAATGCCTTTGAAGCATCGACCGACTCTGCAAAAACAGGTTATGACATTCGGTTGAAAAAAGGATTTCGGGTTTTTGATATGGGGAAATCAGTTGGGCGCTTTGTAGCCTAACCGCAAAGCAATTGAATACAAAGTTCACGAGCGGTATCAGGAGCAAAACGTATAATCAGTTGTATAACTTCGCCCGAAACATGGAACCAAAGCGCTATAAATCAATGTTAAGCCATTCCTTCCAACACCGACCAAGCGCGAAGCCCCTCACAACTCACAACTCACAACTCACGACTCACGACTCACGATGTCCGAAAAATACCCCCGCACCCACCACTTCCCTTTTTCGGAGGGCGCTACCAACGACGACCGAATCCAGGGAGACTGGCAAGGCATTTTGCAGCACGAACTCGTCATCACCGAAAAACTCGACGGCGAAAACAGTTGCATCAAATCGAACGGCGTGTATGCCCGTTCGCACGGCGCCGTCAACCGGAACCCCTGGGCGCGCCCGATGTGGGATATCTGGGAAAGGGTAGGGCACACGCTCGGCGATTTGCATATTTTTGGCGAAAACATGTATGCCGTGCACAGCATCACCTACGCGGATCTGGAACATTACTTTTATGTATTTGCTATCCGCGACGGCGACACCTGGCTTTCCTGGGATGAAGTGCTCGATTACGCTCAAATCCTGGAGCTACCGGTAGCGCCCGTCCTTCAACGGGGAAATTTTACGGAACAAAACCTGAAAAACCTCATCGATCAACAACAACGCAAGGGCAGCCTCCTGGGCGGCATCAGCGAAGGGGTGGTATGCCGCATCGCTGCCGCATTTCCCGAAGCCGCCTTTTCGGAAAGCGTGCTCAAATACGTTCGCAAAAACCATGTACAAACCGATGAACACTGGACCCGCAACTGGCAAAAGGCAGTCCTCCGCAACGAAAAGCCTGATCTCAGCCGTTGAGACGGACTGGGCAATGCTGGAATCCCTCGACTGGGTGTCGGCCATGCAGCAATGCCCGCAGGAACCTGAATACCACGCCGAAGGGGATGTGTGGACGCACACCCGCATGGTGATAGCGGCGCTGCAGGCTTTGCCCGAATACCAGGCGCAGCACCCGGAAGATCAAAACCTGCTGCTGCACGCCGCCTTGCTGCACGATGTGGCCAAACCGGCCTGTACCGTTGTGGAAAATGGCAAAATCAGTTCGCCGCGCCACGCGAAAATTGGCGAAAAAATAGCCCGGGAAATTCTCTGGGACTTCGACTTTTCTTTTCGGGAAAATGTCTGCGCATTGGTGCGCCTGCACGGATTGCCGATCTGGGGGCTGGAAAAAAATGACCCGGTTCGGTCCTCGATCCTGGCTGGCTGGCGCGTGCGCAACGAACTGACCTACATTTTAGCCAAAGCCGATGTGCTGGGCCGTATCTGTGACACACAGTCGGAATTGATGTACCGGCTCGAATTGTACCGGGAACTTTGCCTCGAAAACGACTGCTTTTTCCAGGCCCGCGAATGGCACAACGACCACAGCCGGTTCCGGTATTTCTGGTCGGATGAAACGTACCCGACGGAGATTTTTGACGACACCACCCACGAAATTGTGGTACTCTGCGGTATTGCCGGCAGTGGCAAAGACACGGCCTATCAAAAACATTACGCGCATCTTCCGGTCGTCAGCCTGGACCAGATCCGGCAGGAACTCAAAATAAAGCCCGACGATAAAAACGGGCAGGGAAAAGTGGCGCAACTGGCCTACGAACGCGCCAAGGAGTTTTGCCGCCGCAAACAGTCTTTTGTGTGGAACAGCACCAACCTGACCGCCGAAATGCGCGCCAGACTGATCGGCACTCTGCGGGTGTATGACCCGCGTTTTACCATCGTTTATGTCGAAGTGTCGCAGCGCGATATTTTCCAGCGGCGCAAAGCGGACATCAAAGCCTCGGTATTGGAACGTATGATCCAGCAACTGGAAGTACCGCTGGCCGGAGAAGCGCATAAGGTCAGGTTTATCGTATAAAAGTTAACTTTTGAAAAATGAAAACGAAAGACTTATATCAAAAACAACTTCAATACATTTTCGACCGGCCGGTGACCGAACCAGCCTGGTACTGGTCACCCCGCGAGGAGGAGGAAGATGTTTTTGGAGAAGATCCACTCGCAGCGTTCGAGTTTATTGAAAGGTTGTGTCAACACCCGCAAAGCGATCTGGCGCCTTATTCCGACGATCAGGTCGGGCTTGGGCTGAATTTTATTTTTGACAACAGCTGTTCTAACCTGGCCTGCGATTTCAAAACTGCGAAAGTGCCGTTTAAAAGGCGGGAGGAAACCCTCCGGAATCTTTTCGTGTTGTTCCGGGATATATTTAACACGCGTTGTGTGGCAAGGACCTCGGCAGATTCCAAAAGCGTTTTGTCGCATATCAACTACATCTGTTACATGTTCTGGGATGTTTCTCCACTGTCTCAGTGGCTGGAATTCAACAACCGGGAAGAGATTGCTTCTTCCTTTATGGGTAATCTTTCCGACTTGGATATAGAGAAATTTGATCTCCCCGCAGAAATAAAAGGCCTGATCCGGAAGCAAGCCGCTGCCGCCAGGTCAGGCGCCGCGAAAAAATCGGGTGAAGAAATTTTTTCGGATGTGCTGAACCAATATGCCAACATGAATGCCGAAACGGAGGCGTATTACAAAGCCATAGTTTACGTAATGGAACAATGTCTCTGGCTCGACAATCCGGCCTGCGTGGAAAGCGGGCTGCACGGGCTCGGTCACATGGCTACTTTTTTGCCGAACATAGCCGTTCCAAGGATTGACAAATATTTGAATAGAAAAAATAAGGCGGATCAATCATTGACAGATTATGCCCACGCGGCTCGCGCCGGGATGATCCAATAGTACACACATCACTTGTTTTCCTGATTGTAGTCATTTCAACGGCTGCTAAAACCGTATATTATTGTGGGAAATTGAACAGCATTTCCCATGAAAAAGCAACTCCTGAATATTTATTTCCTTTTTGTGGCGCCATGTCTGGGCCTTTTTGTCCTGCATGCCCAAACGGTATCACCCGCGCCCACACAGCCCCTGATCGTATCTGTTTTCAACCTCGGCACACAATTGCCGGGAAGCGGCGTGATCGGGGTTTTTACTACACCCGTACACCCGGGCCTGAGCGCAGGAACGGAATTCCGGTACAACCAGCATCCCTTCAATCAGTGGTTTCAAACCGCCAAACTGGGCGTATCGTACCACCAATATGTACAAACCGCCGTGCAACTGTATTCGGAAGCCGGGTATCGCCGCGTCATCTGGCGCGGTGCGGCTGCCGAAATGCGGCTGGGTGCAGGGTATTTACACGCTTTTTCGAATACCGAAGTATTTAACCTGAAAGACGGATTATACCAGAAAAAAACAAACCTCGGTCGGCCGCAGTTCATGGCCTCCGGCGCGCTAGGATTGAGTTACCTGTTGCCCAAAGGGCAAAACCCGCCCCGGTTTTTCCTTGATTACCAGTTTTTCCTGCAAATGCCCTTTGTAAAATCGTATGTGCCGCTGCTGCCCAATACCGCCTTGCATGTTGGCGTCGCCATTCCTTTTTTTCACATTTAGGCAACACAAAGTTGCTTTGAACATGATAGTATGGTAATCCATTGACCACCAATGCTTGCTCAACCATCAACATCCTCAATCCCTCAACTTTTACCATAAAAATGACTGTCGTGAAAAATAAATTATTTGCCCTGTTGTTGCCGGTAGCGCTGCTGCTGCCTAATGGCTGTCAGAAAGACGTTGGGCACAGCGCCGATTGTTCGTTTACGGCTACGCCCAATCACCCCAAAGCCGCTGCCTACCAGGCCGTGCTCGATCAGTATGTAGCCAAAGGCCTGCCCGGCATTTCCGCGCTGGTGCGCGATGCCAACGGCGTCTGGGTTGGCGCTTCCGGCAAGGCCGATATTTCCGAAAACGTGGATATGAAACCCTGCACCGTGTCCAAAGCGTGCAGCATAACCAAAACATTTATCGGCGCGCTTTCGCTGAAACTGGTGGAAGAAAATGCCTTTGCGCTGGATGACCCGCTTTCCAAATGGTTGTCTGCTGAAGTGATCGACAAAGTGGAAAATACACGGGAAAGCACTGTGCGCATGCTGCTCAACCACACCACTGGTATTGCGGATGTGATCGACGACAATTCGTTTTACCTCGCCGTACTCAACAATCCTGCGCGGAAATGGACGCCCGAGGAACTGATTCCCTATGTGTACGGCGACGAACCGGAATTTGCGCCCGGTACCGACGCTTCTTATTCCAACACCAATTTCCTGCTGCTGGTGATGGTGATCGAGTCGGCAACCGGCCAGGACCACGCCCGGCTGCTGCGGGAAAAAATCATCGAGCCGCTCGATTTGTCCAATACGTCCTATTACTGGCACGATGCGCTGCCTGCCTATACGGCGCAAGGCTATTTCGACCTGTACAACAACGGAACGATCCTGAACATGACCAATTACAACACAGGCAGCGGCAACGGTTATGGCGGTCTGTATTCCAATGTGTACGACCTGCAAACCTTCATCGAAGCGCTGGTGCGGGAGAAAAAAGTGCTTTCAGCAGCCAGTATGGCACAAATGCTGACCTTCACCGACCCCGTGGAAGATGCGAATCGCGCCAACGGACTGGGTATTTTTCGCGATTTCCTCGAACGCGCGCCAGATGAATATGCCTACGGGCACCGCGGCCGCGACCTCGGCTACACCGCCGATATGTACTGGTTTCCGGAAAAAGACATCACGATGGTGTATTTCGTCAATTATGGCACCGATGCCAAAAGCAGCCTGAAACAAACCTTTTTCGATTTCAGGAATGCCATGACGGATGCGGTGATGCGGCAATGAAAAATGGATGGTTTGTACTATTCTTTATAATTTTTTTGCAGGTTGCCGGTTTATACAATTAAACCGGCAACCTATCTTTCTGTCCAAATGGAAAGCATTTGGCAAAACCAGTCAAACCTATCCAACCGTTGACTTAACAGTACTAAGCATATCAAGCAAATCAGATTTGATTAAACCCTTTACAAATGCTTGATTATCAACACCAATAACTAATAACTAATAACTAAAAATGAAGAAACAACCCAATTTTTTCCTCTGGGCAACCCTGGCAGCATCGCTGCTGGCATTCCCCTTGCAGGCACAGGACGAAAGTGAAGTGGACAGCACCGGACTTGCAGGCGACAACTTCAGCCTGGAAGCCGCGCTCGATTTGTTCAAACAATCGTCCTCTCTCGAAGATTTTGAAAAACGCCTGAACGAAGAAAACAATCCGGCCAATAACCTGGACCTGAATGAAGACGGCCAAACCGACTATGTGCGGGTGGTCGACCAAATGGATGGCGATGTGCACGCTATCGTGTTGCAGGTGCCGGTTAGTGAAAAAGAATCGCAGGATGTGGCCGTGATCGAACTGGAAAAAACGGGTGCGGAAAGCGCCATTTTACAAATTGTCGGCGATGAAGATGTCTTTGGCGAACAGGTCATTGCCGAGCCTTCGGAAGACGAGGAAATGGACAAACCCAAAGGCCGTGGCGGCCCGGCGGTGCATTTCGCACCGGATGCTATAGTCGTCAATGTCTGGCTTTGGCCGTCTGTCCGGTTCATGTACCGGCCCGCTTATGTGGTGTATGTTTCGCCCTGGCGCTGGGGGTTGTATCCCAACTGGTGGCGGCCTTTCCGTCCGCATCCATGGCGCGCATTCCACCTCAGAGCCCGTCCCTATCGTGTTCATTATCATGTGGTTACCACCCACCGTGTCGTACGTGCGCACCGGGTGTATACCCCGCACCGCAGGCATTCGACCGTAGTGCATACCCGTACGACCACTGTTAAGGCAAGAGGTCCGCACGGCGGCAAAGTAAGTAAAACCAAAACTACCACGACCGTTCAGGGCCGCCACGGGAAAGTGAAAAAGGAAAAAACCACCACTACTGCCCAGGGCAGAAACGGCAAGG